>NZ_JAGVSK010000012.1:0-10659 GCF_018283495.1 'Santalum album' aster yellows phytoplasma | reverse complement strand
TCCCAGTAGCAACAATTCTAGCCCCACCTTTTTTAGCTTCATCTGGCATAATTTCTGGTACTGGATTAGCTAGAGCAAAAACAATTGCATCTTTTGCCATAGTAGATACCATTTCAGCTGTAACAATACCAGGAGCAGATACACCAACAAAAATATCTTTTCCTTTAAGTACTTCTTTCAAAGTTCCTTTTTCTTGATATTTATTAGTTACTTCAACTAATTTTTTTTGCGGCTCATTAAGATTGGCTACTCCTTTATATAAAGCTCCTGTTTTATCAACTAAAACAATATTGTTAACTTTTAATAACAACAACATTTTAGCAATTGCCATCCCTGCAGAACCTGCTCCATTAATAACTACTTGAACATCTTCAATAGATTTTTTAACTACTTTTAAAGCATTTAGAATTCCTGCAGCAACTACAATAACAGTACCATGTTGATCATCATGAAAAACAGGAATATCAAGTTTAGCTTTAAGAGCATCTTCAACTTCAATACATTGAGGCGACTTAATATCTTCTAAATTAATTGCTCCAAAAACAGTTGAAATTTTAGAAACAATATTTACTATTTCTTGAGAATCAGTAGAATCAATACAAATAGGAAAAGAATCAATCCCTGCTAATTCCTTAAACAAAATAGCTTTTCCTTCCATCACTGGCAAAGAAGCTTTCGGACCAATATTACCCAATCCTAAAACTGCAGTCCCATTTGTAACAACACCTACCATATTACCTTTCATAGTATAACGATAAACATCACTAGGATTTTCCTTAATTTTTAAACAAGGCTCTGCTACTCCTGGAGTATAAGCTAATGCTAAATCATCTAAGTTTTGTACTTTTACTTTACTTACAATACCTACTTTACCTTTATTTTTTTCATGTGTTTCTAATGCTTTTTCTTTGATGTTCATTTAACTGAAAATCTCCTTTTATATTTCTTTATGTATTTTATATATAATTTGAAGGGTGATTTGATCTTGAAATTATTACCAAAAAATAATCATCCGTCTATATTTTATACCTTATTTAATAAAATAATTAATATTTTTTTTACTTTTTTAACATTTATTTAAATATTTAAACTTTAATACATTAAAAAAATAACAAAAAAATTAATAATTACATTATTTTTAACGTTTTTTACTCAAAAAAAAAAGAGTAAAATAAAAGTAAGGGATATTGTTTGTACCCTAATAAGTTAAAAAAGGAGAAAAATTAAAATGAAAACAAAGTCATCACAGTAAAACGCCCTAATGATGAAATTTTTATGAAAAAATTTGATTTAGTATTGTTTACCCAAAACAAACGAATTGTTGATCCTTTGGGATTCGATAGCATTATTAGTTAATAAGTAATATTCAAAACGCGTATCGAGTTTTTTTAGTTGTTGGGCTTCGATGATAGCTTGTTTGTAACGTTCACGGAGGCAAGTTTTAAAATTAAAGGCAACAATTCGTTTGTTTTGGGTAAACAATACTAAATCAAATTTGATATCAGGAATAAAAAATAAATATGTTTGAGGATATTATGATGATAATCGAAAATAAATAAATTATGATAGATAATTTCACGCAATACCCCCGCTTTAGTATTTAGTAATGATTAAGCTGATGTTGAGCCATGCTATCGACAAAAGAGGCTGTTCGTATCAGGTTAATGTGGGATAAATATTTTTGAGTGGCGTGGCCAACTGATTACCTGCCTATTACAGCGACAACAAATTGGGTAAGATCTTCTGTGACACCTGCTAAGGTGAATAATCGGCGAAACTATGTCAATTCCCTTTGGTGAAGTACAGTGACGGCATTTTTCTTTGTCTTCTATTTTAATATTTCTGTCAAATAAATCAGTAAAATATTCAGTCAGTATTATAACCTGTTTTTAATATTAACACTATTTCACGGTGTGTATTCCATTTTTGATGCTAATCTGAATTCACAACTAATTAAACATTTAATTAGTTCTTCGAATAATTTCTAAACAAAAATCAAAATGTTATGTTTTTAGAATATTTTGAACTGCAACATGTCTGTTTGAGTAACATAAAAGCTGATTTTCCATGCCTGACTAAGCCAATTGTCACCAGTTTAAAACCTTCAATTAAATCATCTGTAACCAGTAAAATCTGTTTTACTCCAGCCTATATTATTTTTATTGTGGTTTTTCAAAATGCGTATGAAACACGACTTTTAAATCTTGAAACAGGATTGATTTTTTCTTAATTTTGCGGTATTTGTTTCTGTGGTGCAAGATTCTCTTTGATGAACTATTTTATGTGCAATTTGGGATAATTTAACAACAATACCACCAATTCAAGATGTTTCAACAATTAAGTCAATGTATGTTTACAAATGTCGGCGAAATCCAAATCGAATATTCATTTAAATATTAATTCCTCCCGCGCCTGTTTAATAATTTTCATTTTCAAATAACGCCTGAAAGAGCAATCAATTTCTTTATTATTACGATGTAATATTTTCGTAACTTTAAATATTTTTATGACGAGACTAATAAGTCGGTTTCTATATTTCATTAAAAACTGAAAGTATTTCGGGGTTTAATAAACCCCGGCAAAGCGCGTTGGCATGTCATTTTCAATTTGGGCATGCGCCCCTTCAAGGAGTTTAATTCTATATTGGACCAAAGTTTTTCTTTCTTTTAATTGTTCCATCTGAAGTGTAATGGGGCTAACGTTATTCTTCTGACAACAGGATCGCCTTCGGCTCAAACCAGCCAGTCATTGTTTGCCATCTTTGACAAGCCAGGTTGTTTTAATAAAAATTCCATGTATCAGGAGCATGTGTGATACCACTATTTTACCATCAACATTATAATAAGTAGTTAATGACATTCATATTATTCCTTTTATATTTTTTAATTTGACCAATTTAACTTTGAACAATTTCTACTTTGCCTTGAAGACAAATTTAACATTTGCATATATTTTGTTGGAATTACTCCAGACCCCAGGTATTGATTTTGGTTTTTAAAGGAATCCCAAAGCGCAATCTGTAATCTCGAATTCTTGTTTATTAGTGGATACATTTTTGAATAAACAATTCGTGTTAACTATTTAACCAAATTTGATGAGAGTCGTGTTGGTTTGTTGGGGTTATGTTTCTTCAAAGGAATATTATTTGCTTGTTTTCTTTCTAAACGCCTCTCTGGAAGTTGAAGTGGTTGTAGACCTCTAATAAGTTCTGTGATTTTACCTTTAATTGTTGGGGTAGCATAGACAATAAAATCACATCCTAAATCTTGGTAATTATTTAAAGCTTTGATTAGACCTAAAATTCCTTCTTGGTATAAATCTTCTCTTTGAAGTGCTTTAGGGAAATATTTAAATTGTTTAACTATTTTTTTTACTAATGGTAAATGCATTTCGATTAATTGATCGCGAATTGCTAAATTATTTTTATTTTTTAAAAAATCTTTAAATAATTTTTGTCTTAACATTTTATTCCTTCCTAAAAATATTTTTAGAAAAGATAAGAAATTATTTTTTTAGTCTTGAAAAGAAAAAAAGACTAACTATTAAGTTAGTCTTAAAGAATTTTTAAAAAGTAAAAAGTTGTCCAAAGTTTTGGAACACCTCAGTATAATTTAATAATGCCAGAAAAAGAAACCTTCTTTAATTCGGACAAAAGAATGTTAGCTCAAATTACTTCTTATTTGGGCGGGCGTGTAGCTGAAGAAATAATTTTTAATGAAGTTTCTAATGGGGCTTATGATGATTTTAGACAAGTAACAAAAATAGCTCGTTTAATGGTTACTAAATATGGTATGAGTAGTTTAGGAGTGAGCCAGGATTCTGAGTTTTCCGATAAAACAGCAATAGATTTAGAAATCAAAAAAATTATTGCAAAATGTTTTATACTAAAGCAAAAGAAATTATTTCACAAAATAAAGACTTATTAAAACAAGAAACTATTACTAAAGAAGAAATAGATAAACTTTTATAATCAAATATACTAAATAAGACTCTCAATAAATGAGAGTCTTATTTTTATTTATTACCTCCAATATTTCAACAAATACATAATAAAAGCAACAAAAAGACACTTTTAATTCCAACATAGTTGTTTTTTTATTAATTTACAAGTATAATAAAGTATAATATTAAAGATGCAGTAAAAAATTATTAAATGTTACAAATCAAAAAACTATTATAAATTAGTGTAACTTTTTACTTTTGAACAATTATTTAACTTTGTTTCACAAATAAAATTATTACTCCAACCATAATTGTTATAAAAACAAAATACCAAAATACTTTTTATTAGGGTCTTAACTAAAAATATTAAGTCTTACAACTTTTTTTACTGAAAGTAAAAATGACAGCAAATACACAGTTGATAGTTTTTAAAATGATGCCTTTTTTCAAGATTATTAATTATTTAGCAACTCCAAACAATAACTTGAAATCATAAAAGGTTTAAAAATATCTTATAAAAAGGGTTTAGTGTTTTTGTGCACTTAGCAAACATTTTATATTTATATCTGTATAATTTAATTTTTAAATTAAAAAGAAAGATGAGGAATTTATGAATACTTTATTCGAACAATTACCTATTTTAGAGCAAACTAAAAAAGCTTTAAAAGAACTCAATTTTATTGATGCTACTCCAATTCAGGCCTTAGTAATTCCAGAAATTATAAAAGGACACGACGTAATTGGACAAGCTCAAACAGGAACAGGAAAAACTTTTGCTTTTGGTATTCCCATTATCGAAAAAATTGAACCAAAAATCCAAAAAACTCAAAGTTTAATTTTATGCCCTACTAGAGAATTAACTCTCCAAGTATACGAAGAATTAAAAAAATTACTAAGATTTTATCAAGAAATAAAAATCGCTGTTGTTTATGGTGGTGAATCTTACACCAAACAATTTAGAGCCCTAGAAGCTAAACCTCATTTAATTATTGCTACTCCTGGACGTGCAATTGACCATCTAGAAAGAGGTAAAATCGACCTCTCAGCACTAAAAATTCTAACTCTTGACGAAGCAGATGAAATGTTAAAAATGGGATTCCAAGAAGCCTTAGAAACAATCTTAAAAAAGATTCCAGAAGAAAGACAAACTGTTTTATTCTCAGCAACTCTACCTCCATTTATTAAAAAAATAGCAAGCAAATACCAAAAAGACACTAAAATCCTACAAGTTCCTGTTAAAAACATTGCAGTTAATGCAATCGAACAAAATTACTTTTTAGTAAAAGAAGTTGACAAAGCTAAATTATTAGTACGTTTACTAGACTTAAAAAAAGACTATTCAGCTATCTTATTTGCAAACACTAAAAAAGATGTTGACGAAATTACAGCTTACCTTCAAGACAAAGGCTTTTTAGCTGATGCAGTTCACGGCGATTTAAAACAAAATCAAAGACAATATGTAATGAATAATTTCCGTAAAGGCAAAATCAAAATCTTAATTGCAACTGATGTAGCTGCAAGAGGACTTGACATTTCTGACATCAAAATGGTAATTAACTATGACTTACCACACGAAGACGAAGTTTATGTTCACCGTATCGGAAGAACTGGAAGAGCTGGCAAAAAAGGTTTAGCTTACAGTTTAATTAGCCCAAGAAAAGCAAGCCAAATTAAAAAATTAGAATACTACTTAAAAGAAAAAATTACTTTACTAGATATTCCTTCTGTTCAAAGCATCAAATTACAAAATGCCAAAGATTTAGAAAAAAAGCTATTAAACATCATTGAAAAAAACAACGAAGACGCTACTCCAAATCCATTAGCACAAAAGTTATTAGAAACTTTTTCTTCTGAACAAATTATCCAAGGATTATTGAAAAACTTTTTACCAAAAGAAAGAAATTACACTGACATCCTCCCTCCAAAAATGACTACTAACAATTCTTTTACCAGATCACGTTTTGGTGGCGAATCTAGATTTGGTTCTTATGGTTCTAACAACTCTTACGGCAATAACTCTTACCAAAGAGCAAATAGCAACTTTATAGAAGTAGTTATTAATTTAGGCAAAAAAGACAATATTAATCCTCCAATATTATTAAAATTATTAAAAGATCATTTCCAAATTTATGGCAAAAATATTGGCAATATCAAACACTTAACTCACGAAACTATTTTTGAAGTAGCAAGTCGTTTTTGGAATCAAATGAAAAACAAAACTAATATTCGTTTCCAAAACAAAACTTTAATTCTTAACAAAAAAGATTAAAAACTAATAAATTAACAAAATAATAATTTAATAATAACAAAAAAGCTAGCTTCAACAAGCTAGCTTTTTCTTATATTTGCATAATTTAAAATAAAAATAAAAAATCAATTAATTTCAATTAATAATTTAGATTAATTGCTAATATTATATCTTTTTTTAATTTCAGCAACCAAATGATTATAAATTTTAGGATTATTAGTTAAATATTTTTTAACACTTTCTGTTCCTTGACCAATTTTTTCATCTTTAAAACTATACCAAGAACCACTTTTTTGAATCAAATTAAGGTTAGTTGCTAAATCAATTACTTCTATCATTTTAGCAATACCTTTACCATAAATAATATCAATAGTAGCAGTTTTAAGAGGAGATGAAAGTTTGGATTTAACTACTTTTACTTTGGAACGAATCCCTACAACTTGGTCCCCTTGTTTAAGGGTTTCTGCTCTTCTAATGTCTAAACGCAAAGAAGCAAAAAATTTTAAGGCTTTACCACCTGGAGTTACTTCAGGATTACCAAAAACCATCCCTGTTTTTTCTCTAAGTTGATTAATATAGATAACAACTGTATCAGTTTTATTAATGATTCCTGACTGTTTACGCATGGCTTGCCCCATCATTCGTGCTTGCAAACCCATAGCCATATTACCCATATCACCTACTAATTCTGCCTCAGGAACTAATGCTGCTACAGAATCAACTACCAAAAGACTAATTTTGCCACTTGCAATTAATCTACAAGCAATATCTAAAGCTTTTTCACCTGAATCAGGTTGTGAGATTAAAAGTTTATCAAGATTTACTCCAATAGCCTTTGCATAACCTGGGTCTAAGGCATGTTCTGCATCAATAAAAGCAACATTACCTCCCTTTTTTTGAGCTTCTGAAATGGCATGCAAAGTTAAAGTAGTTTTACCTGAACTTTCAGGACCATAAATTTCAATAATTCTTCCTTTAGCATAACCACCAATTTCTAAGGCAATATCCAACGACAAAGAACCAGTAGAAATGGATTCAATTCCTTTATGAGTTTTGGAGTTGAATTGCATAATGCTACCTTTACCAAACTTTTTTTCAATATCCTTAATAGTGTCTTCTAAATCGTTTTTGTTTTGTGTATTTTGCATAATTAATTTTCCTTTGGTTTTTTATTTTAGTTTTGATGAAATATAATTTTTAAAAATTGTAAGTAAAATAATAAAGATAAAATAGTAAGATGAAAATAATTATTAAAGATAAATTTAAAAATTTAGAAACATATATAAAAGACAGATTTTAAAATATAATAAAAACAGCAGTAACAAAATAAAGATCTCGCTGAACCCCAAAAACTAGACAATAAATATTTTAAAAAAATAGGGTACAGTGAGGATCAAAAAAATGAATTACTCAGGAGCAAAATTTTTACGAATAATTTTATAATTTTTAAAAAAATAATCAAAACCAGAAACAATAGTTAAAACAACTGAAACAAACAGGCAAATATCACCTATATTACTTAGATATCCAAACCATTTTTTTAAATTTGCATCACAAGCAAAAGTAGAAGAAGTATACAACCCAAAAAAAAGGCAAATGATGGCAACGAATGTAAAAACGGTTTTGGCTTTACCCCAAAAAGATGCACTAATAACAACTCCTTCTTTATTAGAAACTACCAATCTTATTCCTGTTACTAAAAATTCTCTAATCACTATAATCATAATAACAGCAGTAAAAAAATTTTTAGGCATTTGAGTATCTGCAAATAAAAAAGTTCCTTGCGTAGCAGACAAACGACATTGACAAATATAAAAAAGTGTTATAATAACTAATAATTTATCGGCAATAGGATCAAAAAACTTACCAAAAACAGTTTGTTGTTGATATTTTTTAGCTATATAACCATCCAAATAATCAGTAATAGCAGCCACTATAAAGATAATTTGAAAAGCCAAAACATTAGCAAATTCAGGCTCACTTTCACTTACACACATCAAAGGCAAAAGCACAAACACTAAAACAATCCTAAAAACAGTAATTAAATTAGCCAACAAAGGAAACATACATTACTCCTTTAGTAATTTTGTAAAAAAACTCATATTTTTGTTTAATTAAATATGGTTCAAAAAGACAAATCATTTCTTTGAATATCAAAAAATAAAAATAGTAAATGTTTAAGGACAAAAATAAGATTTTCAAAACCTCTTATATACTATTATTATAACATTATTGATAAATGTTTTTAGTAAGTGTTTTTATATACATAACATAATTGTTATTATTTTGAGTAATTATTACAATTAAAAGATAAATTATAAAAACTCTACATTTATCTACATTTAAAAAGTAAATTAAATTTGTTCTACATTTATAAATAAATTTTGTATAAAGAAAACATATTTAACTTAATTTTTAAATGTTTATAATACAAATAAATTAGCAAAATGTTTTTTATAGTTTTTTGTGTTTAAAAATCTCACGGAACCCAACTATTAGCATAAACAAATCGAAGGGCACCGCAATAGTTAAAAATGTTTTATAATTTTGATATAAATATGTTAGCTATTTTGCATTGCAATAATTTCAATCAAATCAACTAATAATAAAATACTAAAATAATATTAAATAATCATAAATACTTATGATAAATATTTTTCATATTTATATATATAAAATATAATTAATATAACAAAGGATAAGCAATACTAACTACTACTACTACTAAAGCTCCACCAATACGAGTAGCTATTTGAGCAAAAGGCATTAATCCCATCAAATCAGAAGCTGATAAAATAGCAACATTACCAGCACCTCCAATACTATTGGTACAAAGCCCTGCAGTAATTGATGATTCTACTGGATAATAACCTAACTTTTTGCCTAAATACCCCGCTACTAAAGCAACTGATAATACACACATTATACATGTAAAGACAAATTTAACATTTAATTGTTTTAACATATCTTCCATTGGAATACTAGAACCTAAAATTACTAAAAAAGCAGATGTAAAATTAGTAGTAACAAATTTAGAAGCTTGATTAATACAACTATTATAATAATCAGATACTACATTAAATAATTTCATCAAAACAACTACAAATACTAAAAAAACAATATATTCTGGTAGGTATTTTTTAATATTTGGTAATAATAAAATTAAGGATTCTTTTATTAAAACACTCAATAAATATAAAGTAAAAATAGCAATTAAACCTGTAGTTATTTGAGAATAACTTAATTTTTCAGGAACTGATTTAGAAGTATTTTTATCTGGATTTTTTGGAGTTTCTTTAACTTCCAATTTACCATAACCACTATATTTAGTAGTTTTCAAAAATTTCTTAATAAGCCCAGAAGCAAAAATACTAAAGATTCCTCCTACTAATAAAGCAGGAGTCATATGAGACATAAAAGTTTCTTGCCAATCTAGATTCTGCCCAGCATAAGCATTTTTTAAAGGAGTAACTCCAGATGACATACCACCACTTGCTAAAGGAGCAAAAATATAAAAGACAGCATCTAAAAAGCCCCCTTTAGAAGTTTGAGAGGCATTTTCTAACCCTCCAATAGGATTTAATAAAGCCCCCAAAGTTCCTACAACTAAAGCACCAGTAAGCAAAGATACTAATATTAAAGGAATAAATTTTTTAAAAGAACTTTTTAATAACTTTTTATCCATACTTAAAAAACTACCAATAATTAAAGCAGAAACAAAAAAACTAGCAAAACCAATAGCTTTATAAGTATATTGAGTTTCTTTTACTGTTATAGACTCAGCATTTAAATGTTTCATAATACTTTGCATAAACTTTTGCATTTGCAAAAAGATAGAATCATCTTTAAAAAAAGGATAAGTAAACAAAATAGAAGGCACTAAAATACATAAAATAGAACCACCTCCAATATCTTTTAAGAGGGGAGTTTTAGCACCTATTTTTTGTAAAACAGCAGCTAAAAGCATAGCTATTAATAAAGGGGTAATTAATGGATGAAATGCAGGATTAAATTTCTTAGTAGTTTGAAAACTTACAAATCCCAAAACAAAAACTTGCACAAAAACTACTAAACTCATCAAACAAAAAAGAGGCACACTAAACCCTAAAATAGTTTTTTGAGGAGCAAAAATACTATTAACTTTTTTAGAGTCTTTATTATCTTTATTATTATTGTTTTCTTTATTATCTGGGGAACTTTGTTCCTGTTCTATACTCATTTTCTTACTACTCCAGTTTCTTTAGCTACTTTACAAACTGCCAAAGCAATTTGTTTAACTACTTCTTTATTAAAGAGAGTTGGTAAAATATTATTTTCATTTAAATCTTTTTCTTTAATGATGTTTTTTAAAGCATAAATAGCAGCTTTTTTCATCTCTTCGGTAATTTTAGTTGCTTTAGCATCTAATGCCCCACGGAAAACACCTGGAAAAGCAAGACAATTATTTACTTGATTAGGAAAATCAGATC
>NZ_JAGVSK010000011.1:0-10715 GCF_018283495.1 'Santalum album' aster yellows phytoplasma | reverse complement strand
CTTAAAGTTTCTACCAAAGAATATAGTGTGTGGTCTAATAGTTGTTGTTTTTCCAAAGGTTTTTTTTGATTATCTAATTCGGATAATTTTTGTTTTTTTTGATTATTTTCTGTTTGTAAATTCTCTATCTTTTTTTTATTTTGAGCTTTTTTATTTTCAATATAATCTTTTCTTATTCTTTTCAAATAATTAGTTTCTAATTTATTTTTAGGAATTTCATTAAAGTTATTTTGAAATATTTCATTATCTATATTATTTTTTTCTATATCATTGACTTTATTAATAGTTTGTTCTACATTTAATTTATCATGATCCAGACTAAATGTTTCTGGTGCATCAAAAGGATATGGGGGATTATATGTAGGTAGTGTTTTTGTTTTTTTAAACCATCCAAAAGGATCAATAATAAGAATAGCTAATAATACAAATAAAAATAGAGATATAATTACAACTAGACATGATAATTGTTTTTGTTTTTGTTGTGTCACTTTTAAAACAACTGCCTTTCTTCTTATCCTAAATAAGAAATTGTTTTTTATTTTAAAAATGTAAAAATAATAAATTTTTAATATGATGATCAGTTTCCAAAAGATAAACAATTTAAAATGTTTAAAAACTTATAAAGCTCAATTTAGCTATTTTTGCAGCATTTGGAAAAACTTAGATATTATGCAAGCCAGTTTGTAAATTAATATAGTGAATTTATTATTTTTACATAAAAAAACCTTTCTTTTATTTTTGTTGTATATTAAGTATTGATAAATTAACAATTTGCAAATATTAATTATAATTATAAAATTATTTATAAATATAATTATATCTATTAATTTATAAATATACAATTACAAATAATATTTTTAATCTAATTCTTAACAAATAACAAATAAGGAAAAAAACAAATTGTTAATTAACTATATTTTAACATTAAAAAAAAACAAATATGCTTATTTATTTTAAATATTTGTTTTTCCATCAATTTACAAATAAAAACTGCTAAAATATTAAAATATTGAGTAATTTTAAAAATATTGATGCAAATAACAATATATGTTGTATAATAAGAGTACTTATTTGTAATCTATGATTTGTGCTTTTGGTTTTAAGATTTAAAGATTTAGCAATGATAATTTGGCAATTTAGCAATTTTATAATTTATAATTTTATAAATAAGTTGTAGCATAAATGGGGTTTGATAAGTTATAACAAAAAAGAAAAGTAATTTTATGAAATTTGTAAACAAAGAAACAAAAGACCAAAAAGACACAACAACTACCAAAGAACACAAAGACAAACACAAACAAAAAAAGCATAAATGGTCATTAATTCACATATTGTGCCTTATTTTAATGGTTATTATAATGTTTTTAAGTAGTTTTATTTTATATAACAAAGAACACAAAGACAAAATATTTACTCAAAAAAAAGAATCAACAAAACTACCAAATCCGATTATCCAAGAAAATAAACCAAATAAAGAAAATAATAATGAAATAGTTAACCAAATTAAATTAATTTCAAACGAAAATAATTTAATTGTTACAAACTCAAACGAAAATACCCAAATGATAAATATATACGATTCAATAACAAACAATTTAATCAAAAAAACTACTTTTTACCCCAATCAAAAAACTATTAATTTCATTGAAAAATACAACCCCCAAACTAAAAAATGCCTCCAAATAAAACACTTTACACAACAAGGAACTTTATTTTGTGTCATATATCTTGATCAAAATACTCAAAAAATAACAAAAATAATTTATTACCACGACAATAACAAAATAACAATGAAGCTAAATATAGCCTTCAAACTGGAAAAAAGATTTCTCATACTTACTATCTTAAAAACGGCATTGATATTGATTACATAGATAAATACAACGAAAAAGAAGAAATTTCAGAAACAATCCATTATATTGTTACAAAATACTAAACTAGTTTTGTTCCTTGAAAAAGCCCCAAAATAAATAAAGACCAACTTTGAAGTTGGTCTTTTTATATTATCATAAATATTTAGTTTTGGGAAATTTAGTCTTGATTTTAGTAAAAATAATATTTATAATTTTAAAAAACTAATTGTTATTTTGTGTTTGCAAAATTTTGAAAAATAAAATACAATATCAAAACAACAAATAATAAAATAAATATTACAAAGAAAAAAAATAAAAAACTATTGGTTACATTAGAATTATTATTTTGAGAAGTATCAGAATCACCACCAGAAATATCAGAAGAACCGGAACCACCTGAAGGAGTTAAAGGATTTTGATCTTTTAAAATATTAAATTGAGTATTTAATTGATATACATGAACTTTTTGATCTTTTAATTTGTTAATTCCACCCAATTGGTCTAAAGCTTCTTGTACTTTTGCATCTAAATTAGATGATTCATCAGAAACACTGCTTTTTGAATCTTGTTCATATATTGCATCATTTAATGTGGATATTGATTTCATATATGAAAAAATATTTGTAATTTTGTCTAAAACATTATCGTACTCTTTAGAAACTTCTCTAAATTTTAATGTTTTTTCTGTCAATATTTCAAATGATGTTAAAATACTATTAACATCTGTATTTAATTTTTGTACCCAAATATATATTTGTTCCAAATAATCAATTACTTGTTGTTGGGCTCCTACTTCTTTTTTTTTAATTAAACCTAGGATATTTATAAAAATGGGATCATTTAAATATTTTTGAATTTCTGTTTGATTATTAACTGCTAATTGATTAATTTCAGTTTTGATTTGAGTAATTATCGCGATAGAAACAAAACGCCTTAATTATTAGCTAATAATTAGGTTTTTTTGAGCCTCGCACAACACCGTACAAGCAAGTTTCCAAGCATACAGCGTTTATATAAAATATATTTCTTCTTTCGCCTTGTATTTGGTTTTCCCAAATTCCTTGGTAAGTCAGTCCACTTATGCATTCCAGCTAAGCTTTGAATTTCTTACGACTACTACGATTCTGCTTTTTCCTTGAGACTAAACACTTAAGTTTATTTTAGATGCTTTTATACTTTTAGCAAATAACTTTTAGGAAGATAGAAGTTACTCTAATTTCTTACCTTAATAGTTTTAGGAGAGATAACCACAATTAATATACAAAAATAAAAAAATTATGTGGTTGTGGTGGTTTTAGGTTTAGCAATTTTGCTTGCCGCTTAAATCAATAAGTGTTAGTAAATTTTATATACGCAAAAAATATATAAACTGCCCTAAAATATAAGGTATCAACTGTTTTTCCTTATAGCTACTGCCCGTTTTTTTCTCTTAGGCTTATTGCAAAGCTTTTCCATGACTATTTTCAACTCGCAAATCCAAATGATAAACAGTTTCTCGTTTTTTTGCTTTTATTTTCTGCTATAATCTATCTTGCTTTCACAAAATAGACCAAAAATATGTTGTACTGCATTACTAATTGCAGTTGTAAATGGTTAATTTACTAAGAAATTAGGCATCTTTCTCGCCCTTTTGCAATAAATCTTGACATTGTATTTTTATTTGTTCTGTTTGATTCTCTTTAGTTTCAATTAGAGTTATCACGTTTTCAATATCATCATCTTGGTCAGCAAAAATTAAATAATTGTGATTTAAAAATAGCAAAATAGCCCAAAAGCCAGCAAATATTAACATTTTTGCTTTATGTTTTTTGAGTTTTACCATAATTTATATATCACCTGCTTTCTTTATATGATTTTATTTCCAACTTAACATTGAAATAAAATTTAAAAAATTAAAAAGGCAAATACAAAAATAGAAAATAAATAAATTTTAAAAATCATCTTTGTAGAATCATCAAAAAATGTATTTATTCTCATGCTAATTATAACACAAATTAAAGTTAAAAAATGTAATATTATAATAAAATCACTGCATTTTATTCAATTTTAACAAACTAAATCTCGATTAAAAATTAATTAAATATTAAAAGAATAATGAATTCAGGTCATTTTAAAACGGTTTTTTAGATACAAAACATTTAAAGTATGATATAATAAACCTACAGGATGATAGTTACTTTAAGTTTGTATATTTTAATTAGGAGGTTTTATAATTGTTAAAAAAATCAGTTAAAAACAATTATTTAATTTTCTTGATATTAATTACATTTGTGTTTATTTCATGTTTCTTATCAGCATTTATTCCAAGTGCTTTTGCAGATGACAAAAAAGATCCAAAAGAAAAAACAACTCCTGTATCTGAATCACCACAATCACAAGGACCAAAATTAGAGGTAGAAAATTATAATTTAGTTCAAAGTGTTCAAGATTCTTTAAATACAAAAACATCATTATCATGTTCTTACGTGGCTTACAAAACAAAATTATATTTAAAAAACAAAAATCCTAAATCTCAATCTGAAGTTGGAACACTTGTAGAGTTTCTATATTCTAGCGTTCTAGGAGTTGATTATTGGGAAGATGTAGAAGTAGAAAGTTTTGATAAATGCACATATGATGATGATAATACAAAAGCAAGTTTAATAAGCATATTAACAAGTGTTTTTAAAGAAGCTAAAACACTTTTAGCCAATGTAGATGAATCTTGTCTTCCTTTAGTAGAACAATTAAGTGATAAACTTTTTGCAAGTTGGATACAAGATACAATAAAGAATCTTTGGCCAACTAAAGCTTAATAAAAAAATATTAAAATTATAAATTAAATTATTGAAAACAACCATTTACGGCATTCCCGTAAATGGTTTTTATTTTATCAATTTCATTTAACAAAAATATCAAAAAACAATAATTATGTAAAAAAAACACCATCACCAAACAAATAATGTGTTATAATAAAGACATTAAAACTTAAATGAAATATTTTTTCTTTTGAAAAAAATTAATAAATTCAATAACTATTAAATTAACTAATTCACAAAGTGAATTTTAAAAAATATTATGAAATTTATTATCTTACATCAAAACCAAAGAAAATAACAAATAATTTAAGTAAAATTGTATAAAATTATATCAAAAAATACAATTAAATATACAAAAAAGGAAGAAACTGTGGAACGATCCTATGAAAAACTGCTATAATTTATTTATAAATAATCTACCCTCATATTGGAATGTAATTTGTACTACTATAACCCTTGCTTTTTTAGGAACATTAGGGGCTTTTTTGTTATCTTTATGGCTCCTTTATATCAAAGGAATCAGAAAAAAGAAACGGATAAGATTTTATGAGAGATATTTTTACAAAACAATAGATATTATCTTATATTTTTATATCTTTTTTGTTAAAAGTGTCCCTATGATGTTACAAGCAATGCTTGTTTTTTATGGACTTAGAAGAACTGGTTATTTTGAATGGTTAGAACCTTTTCAAGCCTCACTATTTATCCTTATTTTTAATTCTTGCGCTATGTTAGCAGAATTTATGATTAAAAATATGTCCTTTTTTGACCCTGGTCAAATTGAGGCATCCCTAGCTTTAGGAATGACTCGCAAGCAAGCTTTTAAACGTGTTATATGTCCTCAAGTAATCCATCAATCTTTACTGCGAATTATCAATGAATTTATTCTAAATATCAAAGATATTTGTGTTTTTTATGTAATTACAGTTGTAGATATTTTTACTTTTAGCAAAAATAATTATAGAACATCAAATAATTTTGGTTTTTTAATCAACGCATCTTTAATATATATAATTTTAATTTTCATCTCTTCTTATCTTTTAAAAAAATTAGAAACCAAATTAGGTAATAAAAATGCATAACATCATCGAAATTACAAATCTCCAAAAAAAATATGGCACTAAAGTTGTTTTAAAAGACATTAATTTAAAAATCAAACAAAACGAAATTATTACTTTAATAGGGCCTTCAGGAGCTGGTAAATCTTCTCTTTTAAGATGTCTTAATTTATTGGAAGAACCTGATTTTGGCACTATTTTATTTGAAGGCACAAATATCTTAAATCCAAAATATAATGTGTATAATTTAAGAAAAAAAATTGGCATGGTTTTTCAACATTTCAATTTATTTGCCCACAAAAATGTCTTGAATAATTGCACTTTGGCACTCACAGAAGTATTTAAAAAAAGCAAAGAAGAAGCACAAACAATAGCACGCGAAAAATTACAAAAAGTAGGACTCTTAGATGTAGCATCTCAAAGCATTCAAACACTTTCAGGAGGACAAAAACAACGGGTTGCAATTGCAAGAGCCTTATGTATGAATCCAGAAATAATTTTATTTGATGAACCTACCGCTTCTTTGGATCCACAATTAACTAAAGAAGTTCTTGATATTATGACTAATTTAACTCATGAAAAAATAACTATTATTTTAGTAACTCATGAAATTGCATTTGCTCAAAAAATTTCTGATAGAATTGTTTTTATGGCAGATGGCATAATTTTAGAAGAAGGAACTCCACAACAAATCCTTAACAACCCTCAAAGTGATAAATTAAAAACTTTTCTCAAAGATGCTTCTTTTAATAAATACAAATGATTCAAAAATAATAAATTTAAAATAGGCAAGCCAAAAAGAAAAACTATAATCAAAAAAAATATTAAATAAGGTGTTTTAATAAAAACGAGTAAATAACAAAAGTGATAATTTTATAATTGACTAAATAAATATTATAAGTATAATTTTTTTAATTACAAAAACTTTTATTAATAAAAAACATAATCCCAAAAGAGGTAATAAAATGAAACAGAATAAAAATTTAATTATTAGTTTAGCTGTTGGTGATTTTGTAATTTTAGGCATAATAGGGGGAATTGTATGGTGGCAACTAACAAAAGATAAAACAACTACTCAAACCACCCCAACCGAAGAAATTGCATTAAATGGCGATTTAGTAGTAGGAATGGAACTTAAATACGCTCCTTTAGAATGGTTTACTATGGGAAACAACGAACAATACAAAGACCAAATACATCCTATTCAAGGAAAAAAAAATGGATTTGCTTGTGGTTATAATGTAGCAATTGCTAAAAAATTAGCTAAAAAATTAAGTAAAAAATTAATTATTAAAAAAATAGATTTTGATGGATTATTTAATGCTTTAACAAGTAATGAAGTAGATTTAGTTATTGCAGGACATACCAAAACCCCTGAAAGAGAAGAAACAGTTGCTTTTTCAGACCCTTATCATTTTGGATCAGTTAAAGTTATCTTACACAAAGATTTAGTAGTAAAAAAACTTGCAGATTTAAAAGAAAAAAAAATAGCTTACCAAAAAGATTCTGCACACGAAAAAAAAGCAAAAATGATAAGCGATCATCCTCAAGAATTACAAGATTTAAATGCTTTTAATTTAGGATTACTAGCAAAAACAATTGATGGTTATATTTTAGAATCTGATGTTGCAGAATTATTTATATCAAAAAATCCAACATTAGCAAAATCAATTCCAAACATCGATAACCAATTAATGGAAAAAATCAAAGAATATTATGACTCAAACCCTCAACTTACAAAAGAAGAATGCCAAACTTTCCAAAACACCAAACAATCACATATAGCAATCAAAAAAGAAAATGAAAAATTAACAAAAGAGGTCAATAAAGCATTAGAAGAACTACATTTTACACAAGATAACCAAACAACTCAAGCATTAAAATTAAAAGTTGTTCAATATGCAAAAGATGAAAATGCTAATTTATAATAATGTCAAATATTTTTAATTGGTTTAATTTATTAAAAAGATTATTAAAAATATATTATCCATTATATAAAGAAGGCTTTGAAACCACATTTAAAATTGCTTTCTTTGGTACCATAGAAGCTTTTATAGTATCTTTATGTGTGCTTTATATTAAAGGAATCATAACTCTTAATAAACATACAAAAATGAGTTTAAAAAAACAATATTTCTTTAAAATACTTGATAAAAGCATTAATGTTTATATTTTTATTATTAAAAGTATTCCTATGATGTTGCAAGCAATGTTTTTTCATTTCGGACTCAAAGGAACTGGTTATTTTAAATGGTTAACTCCATTGCAATCTGGTTTATTTGTAATTATTTTTAACTCAGCTGCTTATCTTGCTGAAGTTATGATTAAAAATATGGAATTTTTTGACTCTGGACAAATTGAAGCATCATTATCTTTGGGGATGACACAAACACAAACCTTTAAAAAGGTTGTGTGTCCCCAAGTTGTCCGTAAATCTTTATTAAGAATTTCTAATGAATTTATTGTTAATATCAAAGATAGTAGTGTTTTTGGAGTTATTGGCATAAATGAACTTTATAATGCAGGAAGCACAGTAAACGCATCTGTTGCAAGTGCAAATGCAAAAATATTGGCTTTAATAGTGCCTGTCTTTGTTTATTTAGTTTTGGTGTTATTAGTTTCTTTGTTATTGAAAAAAATAGAAAAAATAAGTGATAGAAAATAAAATTATGTTTTTGTACATAATTTTATTTTTCCATTTGTTTATATAATATTAATAGTGAAAGTGTAATTTAAAAAAGTATATAAATATTATTAAATATTTTGCTTTAATACAACAAAGATAAAAAAAGATAAAATATTTAATAATGTAGATATATTTATAAAAAGTTCAATCATAAAAGAGAGGTAAAAAATGTCTTCTAATAAAACAAATATAAAAAAAATAAATTCATAAAAATTGATTCTGGAGAGAAAAAACCTCCTAAAAGTCCAAATGGTAAATACCCAATAATGGGAGGAAATAAAAAAACATATTCAAAAGGTAAAAGTGAAAGAGCAAATCAAAACGCAGGAACCATAACCATAGGAAGAGATAGCGGATATGTTCATTATCACGAAAAACCTTTTTGGGCATTGAGTAATTGTTTTATTATAAATAGAAAAAATATAAAAGATTTAGAATATCAAACTTTATATAAATTATTACAAAAAAATCAAAAAGGCATTAAAAATTTAAAAAACTTAAATAAAAAAGGTAAAAATATTAAAACCAAAGATTTAGAATTTTTTTTGAACAATATATTAAATGTTTTTTTAAGTAATATTTCTTTGCAAAAATATTTTACAATTAAAAATATTCACGGAGAACATCAAAAACATGAACCATCTGGCAAATACTTATGGAACTCATGGAGGAAAAGGACAAAAAAAGGAATATTGTAATAAATATAATACAGTCTCTTATAGCGTAATAATTACAAGAGGAGGAAAACAAAAAAATATTTGTTATCACAATGAACCTATTTTTGCCACTAATAATTGTTTTGTAATGATGTGTAAAACCGAAACTATATGTAAACATTTATATAACTTTCTAATACAAAAACAAGAAGAAATTAATAATTTTAGTTGTGTCCTGAATGCAAATCCATATTATATGGGAAGTAAAAATGATCTGCTTTTTTATCTACAAGATTTTCCTTCATATTTGGAAAATTTAGAAAAACAAACCAAAGAACCTAAGACTAAAGAAATAATAGAAAAAACAATCAAACAAATAGATAAAATAAAAAAATGAACTTTTAGGACGTTTGGAACAAATCAAAAATGTAGACGAATGTTAATTTTAAGTTGTATTTATAATTTATATTAATAAAAAAACCACCCCAAAAGGTGGTTTTAATTTTATATTCTGTAGTCTCATATGGAAATAATTTTAAAATAGTTATAATATTTAATAAAAGACAATATAAAAAGATAAAAGTAGCCTTTTTGGGGCTACTCATTTGTTTATTTGGCTTAAGAAAGATATAGTTAAAAAAATAAAATCAGAAAATAATATGGTGGCTCCGGACAGAATCGAACTGTCGACACGAGGCTCTTCAGGCCACTGCTCTACCGACTGAGCTACAGAGCCTATGGCGGTCCGGACGGGACTTGAACCCGCGATCTCCTGCGTGACAGGCAAGCATGTTAACCACTACACCACCGGACCAATTTTGGTTGCGGGGATAGGATTCGAACCTATGACCTTCGGATTATGAGCCCGACGAGCTACCAAACTGCTCTACCCCGCGGTATAATATTTAATTGATGGCGGAGGAAGAGGGATTCGAACCCCCGCGTCCTTTCGGACCTCTCAGTTTTCAAGACTGACCCCTTCAACCGGACTTGGGTATTCCTCCAAAAAAATGGTGGACCCGGTAGGATTCGAACCTACGACCAACCGGTTATGAGCCGGTAGCTCTGACCAGCTGAGCTACAGGTCCATGGTAGCGGCAGAGGGATTCGAACCCTCGACCTCACGGGTATGAACCGTACACTCTCGCCAGCTGAGCTACACCGCCATCATTTTAAGATTAATATATTAATGTTAATGTTTTTATGGTGGAGCTTAGCGGGATCGAACCGCTGACCTTCTGTGTGCAAGACAGATGCTCTTCCAGCTGAGCTAAAGCCCCAAAATGGTACCTGGAGTCGGACTTGAACCGACACGGCTATAAACCATGGGATTTTAAGTCCCACGTGTCTACCGATTCCACCATCCAGGCAAACATATAAACATTTTTTGTATTTTATATAAAAATAAAAAAAGAAAAAGAAAGATTAATAAAAAGTGGTATCCCGTGAAGGAGTCGAACCTTCGACACCTTGATTAAAAGTCAAGTGCTCTACCAGCTGAGCTAACGGGACAATAAAGTGGTGCCAAAAACAGGAATCGAACCCGTAACCTACTGATTACAAATCAGTTGCTCTACCTATTGAGCTATTTTGGCAATAAAATTATTGTTTTTCTATAAAAAAAGAATAAAAAAGATAGTAATTGTTTGGTAGAGGATGAGGGA
>NZ_JAGVSK010000010.1:0-11229 GCF_018283495.1 'Santalum album' aster yellows phytoplasma | reverse complement strand
TTGTTTTTGTTGGTTTTGGGTAATAAAAAAGATCTTATATTAAAATCTTGCATTTGTTTATTTAGTTTTGGGGGCAAAAAAGATTTATAATGGGAGGTTATGAAGTGTAAGAAAAATATTTTTAAATAATAAGGGGGGTGATTTAGCATTTTTTTATGGAGCAAAAATATAATTTCTTTATATTATAATTACCAAATTATAAAAAATCAAACAAACGATCAAAAATTTTAACTTGATCTCCTGGTTTGGCTCCTTGTTTTTGTAATTGTTCTTCCATTCCTATTTTTTTCAATATTCTATTAAATCTTTTTACAGATTCTTCGTTGTTAAAATCAGTACGATGAAAAAAAGTTTCTACTTGCTTACCAGACACAACAAAAACAGAATCACTTTCTTTAATAACAGAAATAGTATTTTGATTATCAGGAAGGGTGTATAATTTAAATTCGTTGTTTTTGTTTGGAGTAACTTCTAAGGGAGTATTTTGCAAAAGAGAGCTCATTTCATATTTTAAGGTCTCTAAATTATCAAAAGAAACTAAAGAAAGAGGGATAATTGGTTGGTCTTTGATTTGTTGTTTTAAAAGAGTAAGTTTTTGCAAAGCATCAGGTAAATCCATTTTATTGGTAACAATAATTTGTTTTTTAAGTAATAATTGGGGATTGTATTGACTTAATTCTTGATTTAAAGTTTGGAAATCTTGGTAAGGATTGGCACTTTCCATACTTAAAATATGAACTAAAACACGACATCTTTCAATATGTTTTAAAAATTGAATTCCCATACCACAACCTAAATGAGCATTGGCAATTAGTCCTGGTAGGTCAGCAACTATAAAACTAAAACCATCTACTTCAACAACTCCTAAATGAGGTTTAATTGTGGTAAAAGGATAGGAAGCAACTTTGGGTTGGGCTTTGGAAATAGCAGAAATAAGAGAGGATTTGCCAACACTTGGAAAACCTAATAAACCAATATCAGCTAAAACTTTAAGTTCTGTTTTGATTTTAAAACTTTCACCTAAATCACCTTTTTCAGCATAACTTGGAGCTTGATTTTTAAAAGTAGCTAATGCTTTATTACCTTTGCCGCCTTTGCCGCCTTTAGCAATAACTAAGGTTTGTTGATCGTATAAAATCTCTCCTAAAAACTTGTTATCAGCAGTATAAAAAACTGTCCCCAAAGGAACTTTAACATAAAGATGAGGGGCGTTGGCTCCATTTTGACCTTTATTTTTGCCATTTATTCCATGTGGTGCTTTAAGATGTTTTTGATATTTTAATTTTAATAAGGTAGCCTCGTCTTTGTCGCCTACAAAAATAACAGACCCGCCGTTGCCACCATTGCCACCAGCAGGTCCTCCAAAAGCTACATATTTTTCTCTTCTAAAAGCAACGATGCCATGACCACCATTGCCAGCAAAAACTTCATTAAAGGCTTCGTCAACAAAATGCAAACTAAATACCTGCTTTCATTAAATGCATAAAAAAATTATTGCAGATAAACAGAAACTTTTTTACGACCATGCTTTTTTTCAAATTTAATAATGCCACTCATTTTAGCAAATAAAGTGTCATCTCCACCTCTACCAACATTAAAACCAGGGTGAATTTTGGTTCCTCTTTGACGATAAATAATAGCGCCTGCTTTGGCAAATTGACCGTCAGAAAGTTTAGCACCTAATCTTTTGGAATGAGAATCTCTACCGTTTCGAGTAGAACCTGCTCCTTTTTTAGAAGCAAATAACTGGATTTGTAATTGCAATAACATGTTATAACCTCTTTCTTGTTTGAATTTGAGATATTTTTTTAAAATTATTGGGATATTGTTTGGCTAAATTGCAGATAGTGTATTCTAAATTATCTAGCAAAGTAAAAAGAACAGTATTTTGGGTGGTTTTCACTTCTAATTCAAACAACTTATCTTGTAGATTATAGGTAATATCTGTTTGGAATTGAAGTTTTTCTAAAGCATTTAAAGTTACAATAATAGCAGTAGAAACCGAAGCACACACAATATCAAAACCTTTAGGAGCATATAAAGCGTGCCCCCAAACTTGAATACTAGTAATTTTTTTTTGTTCTTTGTAAAAACAATAGCGAATCATAGTTTTTAAACAGTGATTTTAGTAATCAAAAGTTTAGTATAGGATTGTCTGTGTCCTTGTTTACAACGATATTTTTTACGTTTTTTATACTTAAACACAATAATTTTTTTAGCGCGGTGGTGCTTGATTACTTGAGCTGTTACTTTAGCGTCTTTAACAAAAGGGGTGCCTAAAACAGGATTGGAGCCACCAACAGCTAAAACTTCTTGAAATTGATAAGTTGTTTCTGGCTCAACATTTAGTTTTTCAACATAAATTTCTTGTCCTTCAGAAACACGGAATTGTTTTCCCCCAGTTGTGATGATTGCAAACATTTTCTTTCCTCCTTGCAAAAATTGCAAATTATCTTGGATAATTTATTGGATCTGATAATAATTAATTGTTTAAAAACAATGGTTTTTATATTTTTTTAATTGGGGATTGCAGCCAAACCAAAAAAATACAATAATCATACATTATTATAACATATCTTATTAAAATATGAGTGTTTTTTTTGTTATGAGTTTGGATTATTGTTCTTTTTGAGATATCTATTTTGCGGATGGTTGCTACATTTATCACTGCAAGCTCCTAAATATTTGTGTTCGCTATGTTCGTGGCACAAAATTTGTTTGTTGCATTGAGGATTAGAGCAATTAATATAGCGTTCACAAGGAGTGCCATCAAAATAGTCTTTACCAACGATAACATGTTCTTTTTGATTAACAGGGACTGCTATTCTTTGATCAAAGACATACATTTGACCATCCCACAAAGCACCTTGAGTTTCGGGGTGTTTGCCATAAGAAATGATGCCTCCTTCTAATTGATAGACATCATCGAAACCTTCTTTTTTTAAGAAAGTGCTAAATTTTTCACAACGCACACCACCAGTACAATAAGTTACGATTTTTTTATCTTTTAATAAATGGGTGTTTTGTTTGACCCAATTTGGCAAATCACGAAAATGTTTAATATTGGGATTAACTGCATTTCTGAAGTGTCCTAAATCATATTCATAGTCATTACGAGCATCAAGAATTAAAGTATCTTTTTCTTGCAAGGCTTGCAAAAATTCTTGAGGAGCTAAATAAGCACCTTTGTCTTTAGTAAGATCAAAGTTTTCTTGAAGACTCAAATTAACCAATTCGGGCTTAACTTTAATAGAAAGACGCGGGAAAACGTGTGCCTCTACAGTTTCCATTTTAAAAACAGTGTTGCAAAAACGAGGATCTTGTTTTAGTTGATCCATGTATTTATGTATTTGTTCTTCTAGACCTGACAAAGTACCGTTTATACCTTCTTGGGCAACGATAATACGTCCTAAAAGTCCTAGAGATTCACAATATTTAAAATGTTGGTCTCTAAAAGTTTGAGGGTCTTTTATTGGAGCATATTGATAATATAAAATAACTAAGTATTGGGAGTTAGAAGTTTGTGTCATAAAATAATTATGCCTCTTTTCAATTGAGATTGCATGCAAAATCTGATTAATTTGGACTTTATTTTATTATTAAAATAAATTGTTAGGAATTTGAAACAATAAATGATTAATGTTTTTGGCTTCATTTATAATTTTTTATTTAAGATTTTTATGGAGCAAATCTTAAACTCTAATAAATATTAAAGATTATAAAATAAATTTTAGGAGCGTTCTTTCCAAAAAATATACATATTTTGAGCACCATTTAACATTTGTTTTAAATCATCTAAACTATATTTTATTTCGCCTTTGAAACTTGCAGTCCTTGTGCCACCATCAAAAAAGACTCCTAATAAATCTGAAGAAGCGTCTTTAATACGGCACAAAAGACAAGGATAAGTTTGGATAGTCTCGGAATTATAACAAGGATAATTAGATACAAAACCCCAAAAAGATGGATTAATATTGGTTTTGATATAGGTTTTTATTTGTTGAGGAAAAGTTTGAGAATTGTGGGGTCGTAAATAAATGTTTTTAATTTGCATATTGATATTACCTCACAATTATTTTTGAAGATGAAAGTAATAAATTTTTGAGGTTGCCTTTGAAAATGGTGAAAAAAATAGTAAAGGTTTTGTTAGTGGCTTTTGTTTTACCAATAAAAAATGCCGAATCACTTTATTTTTCATAAAAGATTCGACTCTATATTCTAAATTATTCTTGTTAAAAACATTCAAATTACTTGATAATATCGGTTCCTAAATAAGGCTGTAAAACTTCAGGAACTGTAATAGTACCATCTTGGTTTTGATAATTTTCCAAAATAGCAATGACAGTTCTTCCAACAGCCAAACCTGAACCGTTTAGAATATGAACGTATTCATTTTTATTATTTGCAGGATTTTTCATTTTAATATTGGCGCGTCTTGATTGGAAATCGCAAGAATTACTGATAGAACCAATTTCACGATAACAATTATAGCTGGGTAAAAAAACTTCTAAATCATAAGTTTTTGCCATGCTAAAACCCAAATCCCCAGTAGAAAGTAAAACAACACGATAAGGAAGTTTGAGCAGATTTAGCACTTCTTCGGAATCTTTTAACATTTGGTCTAGACATTCATAAGAATTTTGGGGATGGCAAAACTGAATTAATTCTACTTTATTAAATTGATGTTGTCTAAAAATTCCTCTAGTATCTTTGCCAGCTGAGCCTGCTTCTTGGCGAAAAGCAGTAGTGTAGGCGACGTATTTAATAGGAAGCGTGTCTGGTTTAAAAATTTCTTCACGATGCAAATTAATAGTAGGAACTTCTGCTGTAGGATTTAGATACCAATTATTTTTGGAGTTGTAAAGCTTGTAGACTTCATCTTCAAACTTGGGTAATTGCCCTGTTGCAAACATGGTTTTTTCATTGATAATATAAGGAGGAATAATTTCTTGATAACCTTTTTTACTATGAAGATCCATCATAAATTGAATTAAGGCTCTTTCGAGGCGTGCTCCTAGCCCTTTGCAAACAACAAATCCACTACCAGAAATTTTAGAAGCCCTTTTAAAGTCGAGAATATCTAATTTTTCAGCTAAATAAACATGGTCTTTGGGCGTAAATGCAAAAGTTCTTATTTGTCCTTCGCAATACAATTCCTTATTGTCCTTATCGTTTGTGCCAATTGGTAAAGAATCGTGTGGTAAATTGGGGGTAATGCTTAAAATATCAAAAATTTCTTGTTCTTTTAGTTTTAACTTTTGTTCTAGTTTTTGTAAATCATCACGCAAAAAATTAGTGTCTTGCAAAACAAGAGTAATATCTTCTTTGGCGTTAGCTTTTTGGGCAACTTTTTTAGCTGATTGATTTTTTTGACTTCTTAAATCCTGTATTTCCAAAAGTAAAGATTTTCTTTGTTGTGCTAAAAGAGGCAATTTATTTAAATAAGCAAAATTTTGTTGCCTTTTTTCTAATTTTGCAATAACAGATGGCAGATTTTGGACTACAAAATTCAGATCTAACATAAAAAAAATACCTCTTTAGTTTGGGAAAAATTAATTTAATGGTGGCAAAAATAATAAGTTTTAATTGGAAAAATATAAATGTAGCAAGAATATAAATTTTGTTAGTTAATGGGGTTTGAAAAATTTTTACTCATTTTTTATTATTAAAACCCTTATTAAAATCATTAACCATTTTATTAAAACCATTTATAAATTCAAGCCACCAATGTAGAAATTCTTCACTAGAAGAAGGTTTTCCTGTAGGAGATTCCCATTCGGTACCTAAAATGTTATTAATTCCATTTACACCTTGATTTACTGTGGTTTGTGCAAAATATTTAGGTTCGTTATTTGATGCTGTAACATATAAATTAGCTCCACAAACAGCACCTACTAAAAAACCCACAATAAATAAGAAAATATTTAATAATTTATTCATTTTTATCCTCTTTGTAATGGTTTGTCATAAATCCAAATTGTTTTAGAAATTATATTTTAATAATTATAAAAAGAAAAATGTAAAAGTATTTATAAATAAATAATAAGCAAATAATAAACTTAAATATTTTACAATATTTGTATTAATGTTTTTGTTTGTTTGTTGATAAAATCAAACCATAAATGCATCAAATTATCAGATAAAGAAGGCGGCATTAATACATCTTTGCCAATAACTTTATTAGAAATATTATTAATTGTAGTGCTAGATCCTTTTTTAAGAATATATTTAGGTTCATTTAATAACGATCTAAAATATAGACTTATCCTTAAAACTGATCCTACAATAAATCCTGAAGTTACATAAATTACTTTATTTGCCCAAAAAAACATAAATTTATCAACCTTTTCCACTCAAATATATTTAAATAAAATAATTACAATTAAAATATTAATGTTATGTTTGTTGGTCCAATATTATGATAAGTTTTGATGTTTGTTTTAATTAATGTGGTTTTTGTGAGTTTTGTAAAAAAAAATTAAAGGGTATTTACTAATTTTTGTAAATCAGATTTGTTTCTAGCAGAAAAGTTAACGTGATAAACTCTTTTAGAAACCCCTTTATCAAATTTTTTATAAGCTACACTTAATAAAACTAAGGCTTTTTGTTTATCAGTGTTTGCAACTGCAGTTTTTACTTGTTTTACCACTGTTTTTACAGATGATTTAAAAGAAACATTTTGCAAACGACGTTTTTCATTAGTTTTATTACGTTTTTTTTGTTGTTTAATATTAGCCATGATTATAATCTCCTTTTTTTAGTTACTTAATTATCAATTTATTATTAATAACTCTACTGAGGATTATACCAAAATTTAGATAAAAAAGCAATAAAATAGTGTAATTATAGTATTTTTTTATATCTTTTGCATTTCATAATAAATTATGTAATATTTGTAAAAATAAAATTATGGAAACTCGTTTATGGAGATTTTTTATAACTCGAAACAATGCCCAAAATTACTTTCAAATACTTATTCATTTAACTTTTTAAAATATTTTTTTTCAAATGCATCAGGAGTAGCATAATTAAGTGATGAATGCATTCTTTCTAAATTATAATATGACATATATTTACAAATAGCTTCAATCATAACTTTTTTACTAATAGTTCTAGGGTTTGGAATGCCATAATAAATACATTCACATTTAAAAGAAGAAAAGAAAGAAGTTAAATAAGTACAAGGAGAAGATTGTCCTTTTTGAATCCTTTGTCTATCTTCAAAACTCTGAATTAAATTTTTGGTTTTTAAAATTTCTTCAACATCCAATTTATAATATGGAAATTTAAGATAAGAATGAAAAATGCAATCGTTTTCAAATACATTTAATTTATCAATAGTATCTATAATTAAAGGTGCGCCTTCATAATCAGAAACATGATAAGCCAAAATTTTGCGACTATATGTATCTAGGACAACTGAAACATATAAAACTTTATCCTGGTAATAAACTTCGGTAATGCCACCACATAATATTTGATGAGGTCTTGTAGCTTTCATATTTTTAGCAAGATTTAAAAATTGACGATTTAATATCATTTCTTCAGTATAATATTGCATATTTATCTATCTCCATTTTTATTATAATCATTCCTAAACATTTAAAACATTAAATAATTCTATCACCCTAAATTATAAACAATTACAACAATTTATCTACCCCAAAAAAAAAGGAAAACCCAAACTGTAATTGCAGTTTGGGTTATTTTCATAAATAATGATACATTTATAAGGAATCAAAAATCTTCAAAAAAAGCCTTAGATTTAGGAAACTTATCAGTTTCAAAAATGTCTTTCGGAGTACCTTTTTCAAGAATTTTACCTTGTTCCATAAAATAAATAGTATCAGATACTCTTTGAGCAAATTTCATTTCATGAGTTACAATAATAAGATTTATTTTTTTCTCTGATAATTTTTGTAAAGTTTGTAATACTTGCAAAGTAGATTCAGGATCTAGGGCAGAAGTTGGTTCATCTAAAAGAATAACTTCAGGTTCCATACATAAAACTCTAGCAATAGCAACACGTTGTTTTTGTCCCCCTGAAAGAGTTTCTACTCTTTGATTAGCAAGAGCTTCTAAATCTAGTTCTTTTAACCGTTCTAAAGCATTTTCTTGAGCTTTTTGTTTAGATAATTTTAATACTTTCATCGGAGCTAAACAACAATTTTCTAATACTGTTTTTCCTTCAAATAAATTAAAACTTTGAAACACCATTCCTACTTTAGTTCTTAGATCAGATAATTTTACTCCTTTATCTAAGATATTTTTATTATCAATTAAAATTTGACCAGAATTAGGTTCTTCTAATAGATTAAAACATCTTAATAAAGTAGATTTCCCTGAACCTGAAAAACCAATAATAGTTACTATTTCTTGTTTTTTAATTTTTAAATTAATATTTTTTAAAATCTCTTTATCGCCAAACTTTTTACAAAGATCTTTAACTTCAATTAAATATTGCATTCTAAACTCCTTTTTTTTGTTTTTCTAAATATTTAACAAATAAATTAGCAATCGTAATTAACACTAAATAAATACAAGCAGTAATAGCATAAGGAATAGCAATGCTTCCTGTTTGAACAATTTGAGTTTTGGCTTTCCATGCTACATCTAACAGACCAACCAAACCACCAAAACAAGCACTATCTTTAATATTTACAATAAATTGTTGTACTACAAAAGGAAGTGATCTTTTAAGCGTTTGGGGGAAAATAACATAAAAAAATGTTTGTCTTTGAGTCATTCCTAAAGCTAGAGAAGCTTCTACTTGTCCTTTATCTAAAAACTTAATATTTTGTAATAAAATATTTGTAATACTAACTGCTGAATTTAATAATAACACTATAATACCTGAATACATCGGATTTAATTCAGGATTATAAGCTCTCCAACCAAAATGAACTATAATCATTTGAGCTGCTACTGGAATTGATTTAAAAATATAAAGTATTGCATCAAGCAAGTAAAGAAAACTTTGTATTAACCCTACAATAAAGGGATTTTGTGTTTGATAATTAGGTTTAATACTTTTAATCCCTGTTAAAACAATAGCTAAGATAAAACCTACAATAACTCCATCTAATGCAAGTAATAAAGTAGTTTTTAAAGGTGTGGCATAATCAGGTAAAGCAAGAGATACTTTTTGATACCAATTTAATCCTTGTTTTTGGCTTAACTCTTTTAAAGATTGTTCTAACCATTTATTAGTTATTTCTTTAAATTTAGATATTTTGTCTTTTAAAGTTTTTATTCTATTTCGGCTATTTAGGTCTTGTTTGTCAGTTGGTTTTGATTGTTCTTCTTTTAATTCTTTGGTTAACTCAATTATACCTTTAACATTTAAACCATAACCATCTAGCAAAAGTTCTTCTTTTTTTAAAACTTCTTTAAAAGCATTATTAATTGGAGTAATTAATTTTGTATTACCTTTTTTAACTACAATTCCTAAACCTGTAGGAGAAACAGTAAAACGAGCATCATCAGATATAATTGATATATGTTTTAATTCATCATTTTGCGAAGCATAATATTTAGTAATATAACTATCAGTTACAAAAATATCAGAAGCTTTATCTTTAACGCTTTGAGCACACATAACAGCATCATCAATAGGATTGGATTTAGTAATGTGTAATAAATTTCCTAAATCTGATCTAATATTTTCAATAACTTTATCAGCCACAGAACCAGTAAGAGTTAAAAATTTAATTGGGTCTTTGTAATCTTTTAATATACCTTTTATATCTTCATATTTTACTTCTTTTGGCAAATCTTTAAAACGCGCATCATCTTTTCTTACTAAAAACCCTGTATTATCCAAAGTATAGGCAATAGGAAAATCAAAGTTTTCTTTTCTTTTATCAGTAATACTAATAGAAGAAATAGCTACATCAACTGAACCATTTTGAACAGCAGTAAACATCCCATCAAAATCAAAAAGACTAAATTTACAACCTTCATACTTTTCTTCTTGAGGTAATGCTTTTACTATTTTATCAATTAAATCTATATCAAATCCTGAAATATATTCACCTTGAATAGTTCTGTGAGCTTTACTTGTATCTTTATCAGATTTAATAGTCAAACTATTAGGAGCTGCATCAGCTACTACAGCTACTCTTAAATATTTCTTAGAATTATTAACTCTTTGAAATAACCCCACACTAAAATGAAGCCATCCCCAAAAAATCATAAACATAAATAATAAAACATATTTAGTATATTTTAGATATTTAGTAATTTTGTATTTTTCTTTTTTCCTTTGAATCATAATATATAATTTTTACCTTCACTTTCAATTTTGGTGCTTGTAAAAACCATCTATTTGATTTAATTTAATTTAAAATACCAAAAAACAAACATCATTGTTATAATAGATACAACAATTTTAATATACTTATGAATATGAAATCTATATTTGGGAGGCATCTTTTTAATTTTCATTTTTTAACCTTTTATTTATATATTATAAATATACATAAATTGTAATGTGCATCATTTATAAATATTTTTCAATTCTAAAACAATATCAAACTTTTAATAATAAGATATTTTTTAAAATAATACTTTATTATTTATGATAACATAAAAACAATTAAAATTAACATTTAATTAATATCAGTATAACTATTTTAATATAAAAGATTCAAAGGTAAGAAATAAATATTGGGTTAATAATTAAAATGTAGTGAGTTATGCATTAATTATCTTTATATTTTATATTAAGAATTAATATTTGTTTTATCTTAATATTTGTTTCTTATAATTCTTAAATTAATTTATTAAGCACTAACTACAGTTTTTAAAGCAGGATTTAATTTTTTTCTAAATATTTACTTAACATATTAATAAATTGAATTAAAACTAAGTAAACAACGGAAAGTATTACAAATGGAGCAACTAAATCTCCTGTAACGTTCATAGCATCATTTGTAACAAATGACATATCAATTAATGCAATTAATCCGAAGAAAGTACAAGCTTTAATATTAGTAACAAATTGTGCTGCTACTAAAGGAACTGATTTTTTTAATGCTTGTGGGAAAGTAACATAATAGAAGGTTTGTTTTTTATTCAATCCTAATGAACTGTTCCATTTTTTTAGACACTTTTTAAGTGTAATGAAATTACTTTGTTAGTTTGAAAAGATATGAAATTATCTATTTAATTTTAAGTCTTAAAGAGTAATTTTTAAATAAAAAAGTGTCTAAAAAAATGGAACAGTTC
>NZ_JAGVSK010000001.1:0-106785 GCF_018283495.1 'Santalum album' aster yellows phytoplasma | reverse complement strand
TAAATATCTTTTGAAACTAGCAAATTATAAAAAAACATTAGACATTTTTTAAGTGTAATGAAATTATTTGTTAATTTGAAAAGATATAAAATTATCTATTTAATTTTAAGTCTTAAAGAGTAATTTTTAAACCAAAAGTTGTATAAAAAAACGAAACACCGCAGTTCTATCAAAACGTCCAGGGCGAAGCAAAGCAGGTTCTAGAGTATCAGATCTATTAGTTGCAGCTACTACAATTACTCCTCTATTTTGGTTAAAATCGTCCATTTCAGTAAGTAATTGGTTAAGTGTTTGGTCTTTTTCGGAATTTCCTCCTTCTCCTGAATTACTTCTTTTTCCTCCTAAAGCATCTATTTCATCGATAAAAACGATACAAGGAGCATTATTTTGTGCTTCTTTAAATAATTTTCTTACACGTGCAGCTCCAAGTCCAACATACATTTCAACAAATTCGGATCCAGATGCTGAATAAAATGGCACTCCTGCTTCTCCTGCAAGAGCTTTTGCAAGTAAGGTTTTTCCTGTTCCCGGAGGACCTTCTAATAAAACTCCTTTAGGAATTCTTGCTCCTAAAGTGATATATTTTTTAGGATTTTTTAAGAAATCAACTAATTCTTTCATTTCTTCTTTAGGTTCTTGGTTTCCTGCAACGTCTTGGAAAGTTAATTTTCTTTTTTGTTTCATAGAGGAAGTTTTGTTGTTTTTAGAATCAGCTCTTTTTTGTGATAAGAAATTATTAAAAATATAAAACATCCATAAAGCTGATGAAAAAATACTTAAAATACCAAAAGTATTAGATAAACCATTGATTAAATATTCTTGGGAATTAGTCATTAAATGATTTTTAGGTTTTTTATTTTCAAAAACTTCTTCGCCGTGTTCTTTATAGATTTTTTTACTTTCTTCTAGTAATTTATCTTGCAAAGTGCGATACATAATATCATCCATATAAGCATAAGCAACATCTTTATTTTTATAATAGACTTCTATTTTATGAATAGTACTTTGTTTAAAGGAACTATGTTCTAAATTAATAATTTTAATTTTTTCGATATCTTCGTAATTATCTTTAGTCACTTTGTCAATTAAAACAAATGGCATATATTCTTTTTTATTGTCGTTATTAAACCATTGGTGATTAATTTCTTTAATTGATAAAAATAAAACTAATGCTAAAATGACAGTAATACAACTCCATTTAATGATTTTATTTATTATTTTATTCATAAAAAGCCTCGTAATCTTTTGTTTTTCAAGTATTTTTTAAAATAATATATTAAAACAAACATAACTATTGTAAATGCTACCAAAGCACATGACACTTTGATTAATAAACTTAAATTAAATGCAGGATTAGTTTTGGTTGGTAAAAGTTGATTTTTATTGGCATCTTGTAAAACTCTTTGAAAACCTTGTTCTAGATTATCAGCAGTTAAATAGGAATGATTTTGTCTCATAGCTGCTAAAGCACTTTCAGAAACTAAAGCTTTTAATTGAGCAGGGCTGAATTTATTATCATAACATTTTTGACTTAAATCTTTTAAAATTTGGGGTTTTAGTTTGCCATTTTGATCTTTTATATCATTGTGTAATTCTTGATCTTTGACAAAAAAGTCTAAAAATTCTTCTATCTCTTCAGTTTTAGGCAAATCTAATTTAAGTTTCCTTTCTAATCTTTCAGGTCTTAACAAAGCTTTATCTAGTATATCAGGGCGGTTAGTTGCTCCAATAACTACAATTGGTTTAGAAGGGTCTCTATCTTTGGAATTAAAACCAACTAGTTCTGTTAATAATTGATTAAGGGTTTTATTATAAACCTCATCGTTATTTGACCTTTTGGCTCCTACTGCATCTATTTCATCAATAAAAATAATACATGGTTGGTTAGATTCTTTTGCTTCTTGGAATAATTCCATTACTTCATTTACACCTGTTCCTACATATTGGTCTTTTTGGAATTCAGAACCACTCCTATATAAGAATTTTACTCCTGCTTCTTTAGATAATTCTTTAGTTAAAAAAGTTTTTCCGGTTCCAGGTGGACCGTAGAATAAATAACCTTTAGGAACTTTAATTCCCATATCTTGGTATTGTCTAGGATTTTTAAAAAAATGGAATAATTCTTTAAGTTCTTTTTTAGTTTCTTTAGCTCCTTTAACATTGGATAAAAATTCTTTAGTGTCATCTTGTAAAGAAATAAAATCTTTAAAATAAAGTGGAATAGAATCTGTGATAATGGAATTCAATTCGTTATTTAAATTTTTCATTTCTTTGTGTAGTGTAGCTAAATTATCTTTTAGAAATACTTGTTCTAATAATTTTATTTTATTTTCATCTGTTTGAGATAAGGTAGTATTTGTGGTTTGTATTTGTTCGTTGTATTTTTTTTTAATTTGTATTTTATTATCAAATTTAAATAAATGTTTTAATAAAGCTTTAAAATCAAGTTCTTTATTAATTGTTTCTAGATTCCAGCGGTTTTGTAAATTATTCTTATCTTCTTGTGATAATTGAGAATATTTATTTTGATAATTAGTTTGGATTTCTTCTTGTTTTATAAATATGCGCTGTACTAACTTATCTAATGATCCTATTTTTTCCTTATTTAGATTAGTAATTTTAGTTTCTAAAAGATAAAAATTTTGTTCTAAAAAAACAGTTATATCTTGTTTTAAATTTGAGTATTGGTTATATAATGATAAATTAGTATCTTTGTTTTGAACATTTAGGACAAATTGTTCGCTAATTTGTTCAAAGCGTTTTTGTAGATCATAAGAATGTCTATTAAAATCTAATAATTTTAAATTAAGGCTATCTAGATCTTTTAATATTTGATCTAATTTTTTTACTTCATTTTGGAGAGGAAATAAATTGCTTTTTGTAGTATTGTTGTCATTAGGATTTGTGTTTGTGTTTTGGTCAATTATAGGGTTTTTCTCCGAATGTATTTTTTTATTTAAGCTATCTATGAATCTGTTTTGTAATGCTTTTTTTAAATCATTTTTATCCCAAGTATAACGATGTTGCCAATCAACTACTTTATTATCTTGCTTACTTTCTAATTTGTAATGTCTTTTTGCTATTTGATTTCCGTTGGTATCATAAGTTATATCATAAGTATCATTATGGTGCCAATTAATGTTGGGGTTTTTTTCTGTATGTCCTTGTAAAAACTTTCTTTTAGATAATACGTTACCCTTATTATCATAAGTTATATCATAAGTATCAGTATGTTTCCAATTAATTATTCCATTTGTGTTAAGTGCTCTTGAAAGAAGTTTTTTATTATTATCAACCATTAAAGCTTGCTTTTTAATTTTTAAAATAATGTTGTTTTCTTTTTTGATGGCTTCGATCATATTACTATTTTTTTTGTTGTAGATTTCTTGCCATTCACCTAAAATTGCTTCTAATTGTTCTTTGTCAGCTTTGGCTGTATTATAATTTGATCCCAAAACTAAAAACCCTAAAAAAATTAAAAAACAAATTTTAGATAATTTAGATAATTTGAAATAGTTCTCGAAGTTTTTGTCTAAATTATTCATTTGGGTACTATATGCCTTTCTATTGTTATTATTGTTGTGATTTAAAAAATAATTAAAATTTAAAAATTATTCTTTTTTTAAAAAAATAAAAAATAATGATTGATGTGTAAAAATTAATTTTGTTATGATGCTATTTAATGATTCTAATGATTCTCGAAAGTTCTTAAAGAAGAATCATTTTTAAAGCATCTTAGAAATATATTTTAAAAAAACAAAAAAGTTAAATATTGAAATGAAAAATAATTGTTATTTGGAATGCATTTTTTCTACATCATTTTATTCCCTTTTTTAAATTTTGCAACATTATTTTAAAAAAATAAAATATTGCTATTAATATCATTTTATCACAAAAAAAAAAAAAACAAGTTTTTTGCTCACTAATCTGTAGATCATGAGTGTTTTCCTTGCAATTTTGTATATAAAAAAAAGACCAACTTTTTAGAGTTGATCTTATTTAATGTAGCAAATATTTGATTTTTTGAAAGTTTTAGAACAATTATGGGCGTTTATTATGGCAATTTATTTGTTGTTATAAATAGATAAAGTTTTTCTTACAGGATTAAAGTATAAATTAAACTTTTCTTTGCAGTTAAATTGGTTTTGGCAAATGTTTAATATTAAATTACCTAAAAAATTCTCTTTGTCTTGAATTAATAATTTTTGAGGACCGTTATATTCCATAATTATAATCTTATTTATTTTATCTAAGGTAATTACCATATTTTGGTTAAAAATAGTATTGTTATCTTGTCTTATTTGGGTTTGATCAAAAATATCTATCTTATTTAAAGTTTGGCTTTGCCATTTATTAAAAGGATTTTGCAATAATTTAATCCAGTGCGAATCTAAAGGTTCTTGAAAATGGTTATTTCTTTTTTGAAGCAAATCAAGTTCTTTTTGGATTTGAGTAAAGTTTTGGAACACCTCATAAATTTGTAATAGTTGGTTTTTTGAGCTCTTGGGTTAAAATATTTTGCATACGTAATAATTCTTTTGATAATATCTAAATCCGTTAATGCCATCAAAAATGTATTTGTTGTGAGTCATTAAAGTAGGTTTGTGGATTATAGATACAAATTCTATTTCCTTATTTAAAGTTTTATCCCACGTTTTTTCCTTGATTTTGTTTGGGTGAGTTTTTTTATAGTTTTTGAGAGTTTGGATTTGAGGTGTGCTAATAGCTACTGTTTTGCTTGCAATTTTATGATTTAGTCTTTGATTTCTAAATTGCAAATAAACTAACCCAATTAATAATGTTATTGATGTTATAGAAATGCAAAAAATACAAAATAATTTGAATTGGGGGTTTTTGTGGTAAAATAGTAGTTTTTTTTGATTTTGAAAATGATTAATGAAGTTTGGCTCCTTTGTGATTAAAAATATTTAAATATATCCAAAATAGGAATAATTTAAATGATAGGAATAATGAAATGATGAAATATATTAAAAAATAATGACAATAATGACAAAATACAAAAAAGTTATTTTAAAAGTTGTATAATATCTTTATAAAGGTAAAAAAGAAAACCAAATATGGTAAAGATAAAATCAAGCCAAAATTTATGTCTAAAAGATTAAAATAAAAGCTGAAATGCAAAAACGGCATTAAAAACTAACTTATATTATTTTATTTGATGAACTAAAAATAATTTATTAATAAAAATAAAACGAAAAGGCGATATTCATGTTAAAAAGACAAGCTAAAGAACAAAAAATTAGAAGAATGTTGAAAAAAGTTAATATTGATAAATTAAAAATTGTGATTTTGAAAAATTGTAGTAAAAAAACTCATTTTGAAGTTAAAAATCAGATTCTTTTTGTCAATCCTCAAGTGAAAGTTATTGTAGAACAAGTTTTGGAAGAATTGAGGAAAAAAATGGATTTGAAAAATAATTAGTCATTTACCAAATTATATATTTAATTTATCAGATTCATTTATAATTTCTAATATAGTTGTTTTTATAAGATTTTCTAATTCTTGCATATCTTTTTGAAATATGGTAGTTATATTACCATTTTGAGCTATTTTTTGAATTATTTTTTGGAGAGTTTGGAATTTGTTTCTTAACTCCATTAAATTAAAAGATTGTTTTCTTAATTGTTTTATTAAAATATTTTGTTCTGGATTAGATTCAAGTTTGGCATTTGCATTAGCCATCAAATTTTGTTTTATAAAATCTTTAATGTCTGTGATTTTGAGTTTGCCTGCATTCATATCAATTATAATTTTATTTTTTTCAAGCAAGCTTAGTTGATTTTTTAATATTTGATCTATATCATTATTAATATAGGTTTGTATTTTATCCCAAATATTTGTTGCTGTTTGTTGCCATTTATTTGTGTTATGCAATAATTGGTCTTTTAAAACTAATATAAGTTCGGTATTTGGTTTTTCTTTTTTCCAAAAAATATGCATTTTATTGTTTTGATTTTGATTTAAGGCATCTAAAAGATTATTTTGGGTTTGGTATGATTTCATTTTTTCATCATTAAAGTTTAAAAAAATAGCAAAAATTTTGTGTTGGATAGCATCAGTAATTTTTTGATTTGCATTACTTTTAGAAAGCATATGATAATTATAAGCAAAAACTTCTTGGTTCCAATCAGGGTTTATTTTTCTAAATTCGGTTTTTAAATTTTCTAAATTAGGATTGAGACCTAAATAATGTTCAATAATGTTTGTCTTGGTATCGGGTTTGATTTCAGGAAGGATGTGGGTTAATTTTGCATTAGGAACAGATTTATTTTTTTATTTAATAAAAATAATTGCAGATAACAAAATTATTAGTGCGATAATAAATGTGATAATTATTAAATACTTGTAGTATTTAGTTTGAATAGATTTCATGAAAAATAACAAAATCCTTTCTATGGAAAACTAGTTTCCTTAAATATTATACTATTATTGACTGACTATACATTATTATATTTGGAAATGTTGAAAAATTCATATTTTATCTTTTGTCAATTTACAAATTTAGTTTAGCAACTACTTTTATGTGGTAAAATATATAAGAATTAGTTTTTATTACAACTTAATCTAATTTATAAATTATTTAATAAAGTTAATTATTATTTTTAAATGTTTCCTTATTTTCCTTATAACTTATTTAATTTCTAAACTTTTTATAATCTCAGTAATTGCTACATATTCCAAGCAAGAAGGGAGTTTTATTGTGAAATGGGCTACTAAACCAAGTGATAAACAAACTTTGGGCGAAGAAATTGCCAATGCCATTTCCCATGGTTTAATGATTCCTTTAGGAGTTTTTATTCTTGTTTGTTTTTGTCTTAAAGCCTCTGTAATGTCAAATCCTAACGGTTATATTGTACTTGTTTTTAGCATATCGATGATTATTCTTTATTTGATGAGTACTTTGTATCATTCTTTATCCTTTACCAAAGCTCATAATTTTTTTCAAAAGACCGATCACATTAGTATTTATTTATTAATTTGGGGAACTTTTGCCCCTATTTTGTTACTTTTGCCAGAATTGCAAAAACCTTTATTTCCTCAATCAAATGTGCCAATTTCCAAAGGACAATGCTTTTTCGTTTGCCAATGTATTTTGGCTTTTTCAGGTATTATATGTAAAGTTTTTTGGATGAATAAAGGAAAAATCATTCATTTAATCTTTTATGCTTTGCTTGGATGGAGTGGGCTTTTGTTAGTGCCTGCAATGTGGAAAGCCAATATTTTTCATTTTGTTTTACTGGGCGGTGTTTTTTACAGTTTAGGCATCTATTTTTATGTTAAAGATAATAAAAAATATTTTCATTTTATTTGGCATCTTTTTGTTATGGCAGGAACTTGTTTTCATGCTTGGGGCATATATCGTTTGCTTGAAATTTTGCCAAACAATCAATAACAAATTGAAAAATTTCCAACAATACAAAGAAATCAAACTTGCAAACAAATAATTACAAACCCAAAAATAATTCCACTCATTAAAAGAAATTATTAATTAAAAATAAAAATAAATCAAATAACAAATAATTAAAATCCCAATCCCAAACTCAACCCAAAAAAATTAAGTCAAACAACAATTAAAATTAATATACAAACAACAAATAAATTATTACACATCAAAAAACGGAGAAAAATATATGAAAATTATGTCGGTAAATTCTGGTAGTTCTTCTTTAAAATTTCAATTATTAGAAATGCCACAACAAGAAGTAATTGTTTCAGGTTTAGTTGAAAGAATCGGTAGCAATCAGGCTGTTTTTACAATGAAGACCAAAGAAACAAAAGCCAAACAAGTATTAGAAGTGCTAAATCATCAAACAGCAGTAGAGTTATTGCTAGATGCTTTGATTCAAAAAAAAGTTATTAATACTTTGGAAGAAATCGAAGGAATAGGGCACCGCGTAGTTCAAGGTGGAGAAATATTTAGCGATTCTGCTGTTTTAACTGAAAAAACTCTTGCTCAAATTGAAAGTTTATGCGACCTAGCTCCCTTACATAATCCTGCAAACATCATAAGTATTAAAGCTTTTCAAAAAGTACTTCCCCAAGTTTTTCAAGTAGCTGTTTTTGATACTACTTTTCATCAAAGTATGCCTGCAGTTAATTTTTTATACGCCACTCCTTATTACTGGTACCAAAAATACCAAATTAGAAAATACGGAGCTCATGGTACATCTTATAAATACATAACTGAGCAAATGCAACAAATTTTGGGTAAAAAAAACGCCAAAATCATTATTTGTCATGCTGGCAACGGCGTTTCTTTATGTGCAGTTGATTCTGGTAAATCAGTTGATACTTCTATGGGTTTTACTCCGTTAGAAGGGGTTCCTATGGGAACTCGTAGTGGCAATATTGATCCTGCAGTAGTGAAATTTATAGCTGAAAAAGAAAACAAAACTGTTGCTTGTGTTATCGATGATTTGAATAAAAAATCAGGTTATTTAGGAGTATCAGGTATTTCTAATGACACTCGTGATATTTTGGCAAGCATTAAAGAAGGCAACCAGCAAGCCATTTTGTCACACGACATCCAAGTTAAGCGTATAGTTGATTATATTGCTAGTTATTACGTATTATTAAAAGGAGTTGATGCTTTAGTATTTACAGCTGGTATTGGCGAAAATTCTTCTTTTTTCCGTTCTGAAATTATTAAACGTTTATCAGTTTTAGGAATTAAGTTAGACGAAGAAAAAAACAAAGTTCAAGGCAAACAAGAACTTATTACAACTTTTGATTCTGCAATCAAAGCTTTTGTTGTTCCTACCAATGAAGAACTTGCTATTGCTCAAGATGTTTTGCGTTTACAACAAAATCAAACTAATCAAGATAAAGACGATCAGCAAGAATGTTTTTGCTGTTGCGGCTAATAATTAAATCACAAACCCAATCACTTTTATAGTTTTTGGGCTTTTTGGAGGAATACTCAAGTGGCCGAAGAGGCACGCTTGGAAAGCGTGTAGATCCAAAAGATGCGAGGGTTCGAATCCCTCTTCCTCCGCCAACTAAAATTAGCTATTTTTTGTTAGTTTGCAAAGTCAGTTTCATTTTGATAAAAATAATTTCCATAATTTCGTCGCTCATATTATTTTTTTAAGAACTTGTTTTTTAAGAATTTGTTTTTTAAGGGCTTGTTGTTGGGAAATGTTTTGGTAATTTGTTTTTTTTGCATTTGTTTTTTGCGTTTTTTTTGCATTTGTTTTTGGAACTTTTTATACTTATCTTTTTTTCTTTTGAGGTTTTTGGAATGCACATTTTTTATCTCAATTTATTCCCTCAAATCTTTTTTAAACATCGACACCAAAAATATTGACTGCAAAAAACTTATAAAAACACTCAATTATCATTCAAAAAACAACCCACCTAACTTTTTTACTTTACAAATTAACAAAATCAAGGTATAATATTCTATGTTATGGAATTTTAATTATTAAAATTATTTGGCGGTTATGGCGAAGTGGTTAACGCGGCGGCTTGTGGCGCCGATATGCGTGGGTTCGATTCCCACTAGCCGCCCCAGAATATATTTTACAAAATATAAAAATACAAAAATTATTATAAACATTATTTAATAATAAAATATCCAGATTATAAAGTTATATTGAGGCCCATAGCCAAGTGGTAAGGCAACGGACTTTGACTCCGTGATTCGTTGGTTCAAATCCAGCTGGGTCTGCCATTTTATAAGTGTTTATGAGTGATTAACGAACGAAAATAACAAAGTTAAACGCGGGTGTGGCGGAATGGAAGACGCACTAGACTTAGGATCTAGCGCTTAGGCGTGCAGGTTCAAATCCTGTCACCCGTACCATGCAACCTACTTGTAAATGAAGGGATATGATGTCAATGGTAGCATAACGGTCTCCAAAACCGCTCGTTCGGGTTCGAATCCTGATATCCCTGCCAAAAAAATTACCCCAATAAAAATATTTTAATAAAATAAAAAAACAATTAATTTTTTTGACAATCATTTTTTTGCTTTATTAAGATATTTTAAAACGCATTTTTTAATCATTTTTGCTCTTAAAATCTAAAAAAACCTTATTTATCTTTTTCAAACTACCCAAAAAAATAACTTTATCTCAAAAAACCACCAAAATCCATTGACAATTGTTTCTTTTTTTGATTAAATAAATGTGTAGATATAAAGTTTTATGATAAAATAAATATAAGCTATATTTAAGTTTTTTATAAAGCTAACAAATAAAGTATAAAACTTTTACAAACGCTTTTATTAGGAGGTTGGTTTTTTGAGATTTGAAGAATTGGTAACTTGGGTTTCCAATAATCCTTGGATTTTGGTTGTTGGCGCTGTTTTGTTCCCTGTATTGATATTTCTTTTAGTAAAATTAGTGATTAAAACGCTAATTTTCATTTATGTTGTTAATTTTCGTATTGCAGCTTTTTTTAGTCCTTCCAAACCGTCTAAAGAGAGCAAAAACAACGACAATAAAAACGAACAACCTCAAATTCCCAATGTTTTGATTAATAACAAAGACTTTGATTCTAATTGTTTAATTAATTTCAAATTAATGGAGATGATGGACAAAAAAGATAACAACCGTTCGCAAACCGATCTTTTAGAATTAAAGCATAAAATGCTTGAAACTTATTTTAATCAAAAGATCTTTGAATTAGAAATGAAACAAAAAATTAAAGAATTAGAAGAAAAACAACAGCAATCCAAAGCTGATACCATTCCTAATAATGCCCAAACTTTTAACTCACAAAAGAATTTTTGGGATGAAATCCCAGAAACTTTAAAACAAGTTTTAGAAAAATTAAATAACATCGAAGAAATGCAGTTCGAAATTTTACAAGATTACACTAAAAAAACTTATTACAGTTCTGATGATAGAGTTTTGTACGTTCATCCAGAAGACTTTTTGCACATCAATAAAGTTTTAGGACATAAAAAACAACAACAATTAAAAAATTAAATAAAAATATTAGGATGAAAGCATGTAAAAGCCCCTTTTTGCATGCTTTTTCTTTTTATCATTATGAAAAAACTACCTTTTTTAAACTAGTTTTGATTTTGCCTGCAAACAGATTACCTGATTTTTCCTTGCAACATCTTTTCAAACAATTCTAATTACCATTATTTTTTATGACATCACCACTATTAGGATCATAATTACAAACCTCTTTATCATCATTTTTGCTTTGATATTTGTATTTTACACGCCAAATTCTTATTTCTGTTTTGGGGTCATATTTATTTATATAATCAATATTTCCATTAGGGAAATATTTTGTATGTTTGATTTTATTTTGGGTTTGAGGATCATATTCTAAAACATATTCTACTTTGCCATTTTTACTATTATGGTGAGTTTCTTTTATAACATTTCCGCTTTTAGCATCATATTCATACATATATAAAATATTTGATTTGTCTTCTGCAAAACTTATTTCTTTAATTAATTTTTGCGTATGCGGATCGTATTCTTTAATATCTAAGATATTTCTGTCATTTTCAAAGACAGTATGTTTCATTTTATTGGCAGTTTGCAAATCATATTCTATGATATACCAAACACACTTTTCATCACCATTAAACGCTGTGAGTTTAATTTTTTTATTTGTTTTGCTATCATAATCCAAAATATGGTCAATGTTTCCATCCATGTTATAGATTTTTTCTTGAATAACATCCACATTATGATTAGGTTTGTTTTTTGTTGGGCTTATATTATCAATACTAATTATATTATCAATATTGTCAAAAGATTTAAAAATTAGCACCACTAACAACAATAATGTAAAAGTAGTTGTAATAGTTGCGAACCTAGTTCTTAATTTTATAATTTTCATATTTTTTAATTTATTATTGGGGAATTCTTAGATGTAATTTAATTTATCTTTCATTTAATTTATTTATTGTGAGATTAAGCATTTTTATAATACTTTAGATTATATGGTATTTTCAATAATATTATAACATTTATTTTATAATAATAATATTTTTTTAGCACTTATAATTGATTCATCAAAAAAAAATCTTGTTCTATGCTATAATTAATTTGTATAGTTGAAAATAATTCATAGTTAATAAATAAAAAAGGAAACAATGATTATTATAGTAATTATTTATGTTCAAAAATAAAACAAAAACTCCGCCACAAAGTCAAAAAACCAAATCTATCTTTTTAATTTTAAAAAAAAGTATGATTATTATTTTAGATTTTTTTCTAATCTATCTCTTTATTGCTTCTTTGGGTAATGCTTTTTTTCCTAAATATTCATCCAAATATCTAGGCATTGCTGCTTTTCCTGTGGCTTCTGGTAGTATGAAACCTTTTTTACAAGGTCCTAAAAATGAGGATTCAGGACAAATAGGGGATTTAGTTTTTATTAGAGGTGTTTGGGATGCTTCCAAACTTATGCCTGTCGGTGCTGTTGATGGGAAACAAATCACCAAAAATCCTACAACCAAACCTTATAAAGTAGGCACAACTCATCCAAAAAACGGCGATGTTGTAATTTTTGAAAACCCTAATTATAATAATCCTAATGTTTCTGAACAAGAAAGACAAGCAGCCCAAAAACATCGTTTTATTATTCATAGAGTCGTTTATAATGATTCAAAAAACGAATTAATTGGCACTTGGGGTGATGCAAATGATACCCAACACAAATACGAACAAAAAATTCCTTATAACAAAATTGTAGGCAAATATGTTTGTAAAGACCGTTATATTTTTCCATCCATCAAAAATTTCTTTTCTGATCTGTTTGCTTATATTGGTTCTTTCTTTGCTTTTTTATTCGAAAATCCCTTATATTTGTTTTTAATAATCGTTTATTTAATGATTATGGCGTATCTCTTATATTCCTTAATTAAAGAATTAAAAGCAGCCAAATAATTACAAAAATGCAATCAAATAACACCAAATTACAAAATAATACAACAATTTTACAATAACAAACCAAAAGGTAAACAATTAATGTGGCAACAAATCATTAATAATCAAAAAACTAAACCTTATTTTAAAAAAATATTTACTTTTTTGCAAGAAGAAAAAACCAATCACAAAATTATTTATCCCAATCAAGAAGATATTTTTGCAGCTTTTAATTTAACTCCTTTTGAAAAAGTAAAAGTAGTTATTTTGGGGCAAGATCCTTATCATGGCAAAAATCAAGCTCACGGGTTGTCTTTTAGTGTAAAAACCTTCCAAAAACCACCTAGTTTATCCAATATTTTTAAAGAATTACAAAATGATTTACAAATTACTGCTCGCACCAATAATTTAACTAAATGGGCGCTAGAAGGCGTTTTGATGATTAATGCTATTTTGACTGTTGAAAAAGATAAACCTTTAAGTCACCATCAAATTGGTTGGCAAGAATTTACCAAAACTATTTTTCAAGCTTTGCAAGCTAAACCAAATATAGTCTATATTTTGTGGGGAAAATTTGCTCAAACCTACGAACAATATATTTGTCAATCCCAAAATTGCATAATTAAAAGCCCCCATCCTTCCCCTTTTTCCGCTCATAGAGGTTTTTTTGGATCTAAACCTTTTTCTCGTGCTAATACTTATTTACAAACTTGTGGAATTAAAGTTGTTGATTGGAATCTTTAACTTTTTTATAATATTTTTAATTTTATAATATTTAAACCTATTTTGTTGAAAATTTTTATTTTTGCCACCTTTTGAATTATTTTTTGTCTCTCGTTTTGTATTATTTTTATTTTGTGATTTTCATTTATTAATTTAAAAGTAAAATTACTAACTACCCCAAAAGAAAGCCAAGGTTTCATTTTTATGAATAAAACAAACCGTTTTTTTGAAAAAGTAAGCAGTTATCAAAATCAAGGAATCAACCTTCCCCAACGTCAAACCAAATTCAGCGCTGGTTATGATTTTGAAGCAGCCCAAAGCATGGAAATCCCACCGCAAACAGTCATTTTGGTTCCCACAGGAATTAAAGCATCTTTTCCTTGGAACGAAGTTTTATTAATTTATGTAAGGTCTTCTTTGCCCTTGAAAAAACAACTAACCCTTGCCAACGGCGTGGGAGTAGTCGATAGTGATTATTATAATAATTTGCAAAATGAAGGTCATATTTTTATTGCCTTGTATAATTTTTCTAAAAACCCAGTTCAAGTTTGTAAAGGCGAAAGAATTGCACAAGGAATTTTTCAACCCTTTTTTCAAATTACCCAAGAAAAAGAAAATAATTTTGCCAGAAAAGGCGGTTTTGGTAGCACAAAGTAACAAAATTGTATCCAAATCAACAAAAACATTGTTAAATGGTTTTAAATATGGTAAAATATGTTAGGAAAAAAGTTATTTATTTTTATTTTTATTATTTCAAAAACATTTCAAAAACATTTCAAAAACATTTCAAAAACATTTTAAAAACATTTTATTGTTTGTTTTTTGTTCTTGGTTTTTAATGCATTTGTTTGTTTGTTGCCGTTTTTGCTACTAGGAAAACCATTTTGCCCGTCAATTTTGATTATTTAATTATTTTTTTAATTGTTATATTTGTGATTTATAAATTTATAATTATCAAATAATTATTAAAACGCCATTTTCCTTCCCCAAACAAATTTGCAAAAAAGCTTTTATGTAATTATAAGGGATGTATAAATGCATTGCTCAAACATTTTTGACACAATTAAAAAATTTAGCAATTTAGCACAATATTTGCAAATAGAAATAAAAACTTGATGATGCATCATCATTTTGGATCAATTTTGATACACAATTCACAATTAAAAAATGTATTAAATAGTTAAAATGCAAAAGCCCAAACACAAACAAAATTATCATTTATTTATTTTTTATCATAATTTAAAACAATATTTCAAAAAATATCAATTAAAATAAAAAGGAGTTTTTAATAACAATGGCAGTAGTTACAATAAAACAATTATTAGAATCAGGAGTATATTTTGGTCATGCCACTCGCAAATGGAATCCCAAAATGAAACCCTACATTTTTACTTCTAGAAATGGCATTCACATCATCAACTTGAAAAAAACCTCAGAAGAAATTGAAAAAGCTTATCAAGAATTGCTAAACATCATTACTTCAGGCGGCAAAGCTTTATTTTTAGGCACTAAAAAACAAATTCAATCAGCGATTAGAGAAGAAGCGCAACGTTCACAACAATACTACGTGGATCATCGTTGGTTAGGTGGCACATTAACTAATTTCAAAACTATTTTAAAAAGAATCGAATTACTTCATTTGCTCCACAAACAAGAAGAAGAAGGACTTTGGAAAAAACTTCCTAAAAAAGAAGTAGTGCAATTAAAGCGTAAAAGAGACAAATTAGAAAAATTCTTAGGCGGCATCAAAGACATGAAAGACTTGCCTCAAGCTATTTTTGTTGTTGACCCAGAAAAAGAAAGCATCGCAGTTGCCGAAGCGCGCAAATTAGGAATCAAAGTTTTTGGAATTGTAGACACTAACTGCGACCCTGATTTAGTAGACTACATTATTCCTGCTAATGACGACGCTATTAGAGGAGTGAAATTAATTATTTGGTTAATGGCTAATGCTTGTGTTGAAGGCACTGGTGGCGTTGCTGAAAAAGCAGAAACTTTTGATGCTAAAAACCCATTAAAACCTCGAAATTACAATACCCCTAACAAACGTCCTTACCAAGATTCGCCAAGAAAACCATCTTACCAAAATCAAAATCAAAACCAAATATAATTAAACTTTTTTTGGTCCTTAACTAACCAATACGCAATTTTTATTTTTACAATTTATAATTAAAAGTAATTAAATCATTAAAATTTAGAATGGAGCAACAAATGAAAATTACAGCCGAAATGATTAAGGATTTACGTCAAAAAACGCATGCTGGAATGAAGGAATGTCACAAAGCTTTACAACAAACTGAAGGCAACATCGAAAAAGCCATCGTGTTTTTAAGAGAAAAAGGCATCATTAAAGCAGCTCAAAAACAAGGACGTGCAACTTCTGAAGGCATAACTAATATTGTTTTTGCTGGCAATAACGCTTTTTTATATGAAATCAATTCTGAGACTGATTTTGTTTCCAAAAACGAACATTTTCAACAATTAGTAAAAGTACTTGGAGAAATTATTTTAAAAAACCAATTATCTAACGCCAAAGACCTTTTAGCCTTTAATTACCAAAATAAAACTGTTCAAGAATTATTGTTAGAAAAAACCTCAGTTTTGGGCGAAAACATTACTCTTAAACGTGTTTTAAAAGTTACTAAAAAGCCTCAAGAATCTTTTGGAACTTACAAACACCAAGGCGGACGTATTTCTGTTTTGGTAGTTTTAAAAAACGACTGCCCTTCTGTATCAGAAGACATAGCGATGCATATAGCTGCTTCCAAACCGCAATTTTTAACTCCTGACAAAGTAGATCCTACATTTTTAGCAGAAGAAAAAAAGATTTTACATAAACAAACTGCCAAAGAATTATCCGACAAACCCGCACAAATGATAGAAAAAATTGTTGAAAATCGTTTAGGCAAAATGTTAAAAGACATGTGTTTATCAGAACAACCTTTTGTCAAAAATGCAGATCAAAAAGTAAAAGATTATCTTAAAGCCAACAACACTGATGTAGTTTCTTATGTGCGTTGGGAAATGGGCAACTAATAATTCAAAAATCTTTATTTCATACTTTATTTAACAAACTCAAATTTAGACTCTTTTAAAGATGTTGCAGATGTTTATGAAGAAAGGTTTTGTGGATGCATAAAAAAATTCTTTTAAAATTAAGTGGTGAATCCCTTAAAGGCGAATCTTCATACGGAATTGACCCTCGCACCATTAAAAAAATTGCTTGGGAAATCAAAGAAATCAAAGATTTAGGAGTCAAAATTGCCATCATTGTAGGAGCAGGTAACCTTTGGCGCGGACGCACTGGTGAAGAACTGGGTATGGATCGTTCTCAGGCAGATTATATGGGAATGCTTGGAACTATCATGAATTCTTTAGCTTTGCAAGATGCCTTAGAACAAACAAATACCATCACACGCGTGATGACTGCCTTTCCTGTTTCTTCGGTAGCCGAACCCTATATTCGCCGTAAAGCTATTCGTCATTTGGAAAAAGATAGAGTAGTTATTTTAGGTGCAGGGGCTGGTTCTCCTTACTTTTCCACCGACACTGCTGCTGCCCTAAGAGCTGCTGAACTAAACATTGATGTTATTTTAATGGCTAAAAATAATATTGAAGGTGTTTACAATAAAGATCCCAAAAAACATCAAGATGCCGTTTTAATCAAACACATGAAACACCAACAAATCTTATCTCAAAGACTGGCAGTTATGGATATTACAGCCGCTTCTCTTTGTTTAGAAAATAACATCGATATTTTAATTTTTAATATGTTAAAAAAAGGTAATATCAAAAAAGTTGTACTCAAAGAAGGCAACATAGGTACTGTTATTAGTTCAAAAGGAGAATAAATATGCAACAACTTGCCAAAGATATTCTTGCGTCGTTAGAAACTAAAATGACTCAAGCCCAAGAAGTAATGTTAAAAAACTTTTGCGATATTCGCACTGGAACTGCTAATCCTAATATTTTAGATAAAATTACTGTTAATTATTATGGAGCACCCACTTTTTTAAAAACGTTAGCCTCTATTAGCGTTTCTGAAGGCAACCAACTCAACATCAAACCTTACGATAGCACTTTAATTCCTAATATTAAAAAAGTTTTTTTGTCATCTAATCTAGGAATCACTCCTCAAACTGATGGTGTAGTTGTAAGACTTGTTTTCCCCAAACCAACCGAAGAGAGAAGAAAAGCTTTAATGAAAGAAGTAGAGCAACTAGCAGAAAAGACCAAAGTAGCTATTAGAAACGTGCGTCGCGAAGGCAATGACAAAATCAAAAAAGTGGAACTTACTAAAGATTTAGAAACTTTTTATTTAAATCAAATTCAAACATTAACTGATAAAAACATTAAACTTATTGAAAAACACACCACCACTAAAAACACTGAATTATTAAAAGCTTAAAATGATTTCGTTTTCCAAATACAACAATTTTACCCAATTTTTACCTTTCGCTTTAAAAAAATGGAGGTTTATATGATAAAAAAGAGAATAATAACAGGGGCCACCTTAGTTTTATTTTCTTTTTTCTTTTATTATTATGCCCCTTTAGAAATCAAATTTGTAGTTTTTGCCCTTTTAGCAATAAAAGCAGTGCAAGAAATATTTTTTATACTCAAACATCCCAAAGATACCCAAAAACAGACCTTTATTAAATTTGGGTTAGTTGCCACTTCTACTTTATTATTTTTTACAGTTGTTTGTTTGATTTTGTATCCAAATATTTGTCAAAATCAAAACTTAATAAAAGACGCAAAACAATTAAACTTTTTATTCCTTAATAAAGACACATTTGTATCCCTAACAAAATCAACTCCCTCGAACCTAAATTTTTTCCTTCTTTTATTCTTGCCTTTTGTGTTAGTTTTAATAATGCTAGTTTTTTTACCTTTTTTGCAAACTAAAGATGTAAGCAAAACCTTTCTTATCACTTTTTATATTGGTTTTTTGATGGCTTGTCTTTTTTCTTTGTTTTTCCTGCATTGGCATTATTTGCTTTTGTTTTTTTTAGCAGTTATGCTCACTGATTCTTCTGCTTTTTTAGCACGTTTCCCGCGTTTTTGCCCCTTTTTAGGGACAAGACCCCTAGCTTTTCACCTAAGTCCTAAAAAAACTCAAAAAGGTGCTATTTTAGGCACTTTTGGTTCTACTATAACAGTTTTGATGGTCTTTTTATTTGTTGATTGCAACTCTTGCATTAGTTCCCCCATCTATGCTTTTTTAATTTCTATTATTTCTCAAATTAGCGATTTGTTAGCTTCCAAATTTAAAAGAGATTATGGCATCAAAGACTTTGGAAGTTTCCTTCCAGGTCATGGTGGTTTTTTAGATAGGTTTGATTCTTGGCTTTTGAGTTCTTTTTTTGCTCTCATACTCTTTAATTTACCTTTTTAAACAAATCCAAACTACCATATTTATTTATATTTTTTCAACATTTAATCTTTTTGCCCTTGCCTTGTTATGATATAATTTTATTTGTAAATGTTAATATAAAATAATAACTCTTTTCGCGTTTTTCCTTTCTCTTTATCACAAATTTAAATTCAATATTTTAAAACTTTTTAACAATTTCCATTTCAAAAATATTGATTTAAAAAATTAGTTCAAATTTGTCCACCATCTATTTTTTGTAAAAAAAATATTAAAGGAGTAATTTATGAATTACAAACCAAGAACAAAAGTGATTGCAGGTAATTGGAAAATGTACAAATGCAAAGACGAAGCCCTGGAATTCATCCAAAAAGTAAGCTTGCAAGTTCCTGACCAAACCCAAGTCCAAACTTTAATTTTCCCCCAACTTACCTTATTGGATTCCTTAGCACAACTCCAAGGCACTAATTTACAAGTAGGGGCCCAAAATATGTTTTATGAATCCGAAGGCGCTTTTACTGGCGAAGTTTCACCACAAAATTTGCTTTCATTAGGTGTCAAGAACGTTTTATTAGGACACAGCGAAAGAAGAACTTTTTTTGGAGAAACCGATCAAACAGTTAATCTAAAACTTTTATCAGCTCTCAAACACAAATTAGTTCCTACTGTTTGTGTGGGCGAATCGCTTCTTACCAAGGAAAATAACCAAACCCAAGTGTTTTTAGACCAACAATTAACCAACATTTTTGCAGGTGTTCCAGAAGAAGCATTACAAAACATCATCATCGCTTATGAACCGGTTTGGGCAATTGGTACAGGCAAAAGTGCAACTCCCCAAGATGCTAACAAAGTCATTGAAAAAATCAGAGACAAAGTCACTGCAATTTATTCTTCCCAAGCATCTTGTGCCATGAGAATTATTTATGGCGGTTCAGTGTCTGTTACCAACATTAAAACCATTTTAGAACAACCCGCTATTGATGGCATTTTAGCAGGAAAATCTTCCCTCCAAACTGAGGATTTTTTATTTTTTGCTCAAATAGCAAGCAAACAAGCCTTAGCTTCCACTAAAGATATTTTTCAAAAAAATGATTGTCCTTTTTGCTGTTAATTCCAATTTACAATTAGGAAAATAAGACAAACATTTAGCAAAGGTTTTTATTTTAATTTGCTACAATTAATTAATTCATCCCCTTTTTTTCTAATTTCATTTTTGCATTTTTTCTTTCATTTTTGCATTTCATCATTTTTTGTGTTTCTCAAATACGATAGGATAATAGGAGTTTCAAATGAAACAAAAAAAAGAATCTTTATTTATTTTTGATATTGATGGCACCCTTTTAAGTTCTAAATATAAAAAAATCTTTCCCCAAACAATCAAAACCATCCAAACTTTAGCCCAAAACCCTGATAATGTTTTAGCAGTTGCCACAGGAAGAAACATTAAAAGAATAGATGTTTTAGGCAATTTGCTACCTTATTTCAAACATTTTGTCTTTTTTAACGGCGGTCTTACTAAATATTTTGATAAAGTAATTGATGATAGACCTTTTAAAAAAGAAGTAGTCAAAGAACTAATCGCAAAAGCCCATCAAGCCAAAATTCACATAGGTCTTACAGGAATGACACAAGAAATTGTACCAAGCCCACAAGACTTAATTCCGCCTTCATTAGGAGAACTTTACTGCACTAATAAAAAATCTGTAGTGGACCCTGAATTTCATCTTCACAACAATGTTTATCAAGTGTGGTTATTCGAACCCAACAAAGAAAAATTGCAAAATTTTCTTAAAGATTTGAAAGATTTGCAAGCGTATTATTGGAGAACTAATGGTGGTGTTGATTTGGTGCCTCAAAGTGTGAATAAAACTTGTGGTATTAAAAAATTAAAAGAATTTTACCCCCATCATCAATTAGTTTGTGTAGGGGACGGCTATAATGATGTTGAAATGCTTAAATTAGCTGATGTAGGCATCGGATTGGAAAACACCAATTGCCAAGAAATAAAAGATAATTGCAATCTTTTAGCTCCTCATATCGACGATGATAAATTCTATGATTTTTTAAAACTACATCATTTAGTTTAATTTTTTCTTTTGGATTTTGATTTTAAAACAGCATGCATTTTTACTTACTTTTATAATTTTTATATTTTTTTCTCTGTTTTGTGATTTTAAAACTGTTAATTTGCATTCCTTTTGACCAACAATAATATATTTTGTTTTTTGCACTTATACTTGCAAAACTACCCAGAATCCTAAATTATTTTTTAGTCCAAAAGCCAATTAACAAACCTCATTAATTACAATTTAGATGCAAATCTAAAACCAAAGAAAGGATTAAGTTAAATGTTAACTTCCGATAAAAATGTTCTTTTAAAAGCGCATCAACAAGAATACGCTATAGCTCAAGTAAATATTAATAATTTAGAATGGACCAAAGCTGCTTTACAAACTGCCGAAGAACTAAAATCACCTGTTATTTTAGGAGTATCCGAAGGAGCTGCGAAATATATGGGAGGGCTTAAAACAGTCGTTGCAATGGTAAGAGAACTAGACGCCTTTTATAAGGTTTCTGTCCCTGTTATTTTGCATTTAGATCACGGTTCTTATGAAGGTGCCAAACAAGCAATGGAGGCAGGATTCACTTCTGTTATGTTTGATGGCAGTCATTATGATTTTGCCCAAAATTTAAGTAAAACCAAAGAAATCACCGAGATATGTCACCAAAAAGGACTTTTAATAGAAGCAGAAGTTGGGGGCATCGGCGGCGAAGAAGACGGCATTATTGGTCAAGGAGAAATTGCAGATCCTCAAGAATGCAAACAAATTGCTGATTTAGGTGTTGATATGCTTGCTGCTGGAATTGGTAATGTGCACGGTAAATATCCTGATAATTGGACAGGACTTGATTTTAGTGTTTTTGCCAAAATTAGAGAACTTACCAACAAACAAACGCCCCTAGTGCTGCACGGAGGCACTGGTATTCCTGAAGACATGATTAAAAAAGCTATTTCTTTGGGAGTAGTAAAAATCAACGTCAACACTGAATTTCAATTAGTTTTTGCCCAAGCTACTAGACAATACATTGAAGAAAAAAAAGATTTAACAGACAAAGGCTTTGATCCGCGTAAGTTATTAAATCCCGGCTTTTTAGCTATTAAAGAATTAATGATACATAAATTAGCTCTTTTTGGCTCAATCAACAAAGCTTAATTATTGAATATCAATATTTCCCAATTTTAAATCTTTCCCTTAAGAAAATATAGCTACAATTATAAAAAATTTCTTTTTTACATTTTAGAGAAGAAAGGTCCAAAATATGGCAAGTTCTAATACAAATATGAACACCAACAATACCATAGTTATTGTGTTATTAGCAATTAAAACACTTGTACCTATTGTTGTGGGTATTTTAACCTTGCGCAGTTATTTTAAAGGCAAAAAAATTGAAACTAAACGTTGTTTTATTAAGTGGTTAATTAAAGATATTAAAATTAGGTTAATTGAATGCGATAATTTTAAACTAAAAGAACAGTTTTCTTTAAAAATTCAATTTATTGTGGAAAGAATTGATGATTTTGAAAAGCAACGGTTAATGGGAGGCGAAATGTTTTTAACTTTTGTAATAGGAGCTTTTACCAATCGCAAATACAACCTTATAGAAGGCGAACTTGACCAATACTTAGAAGAACTAAATGCCATTAAAGACGAATTGCCAGAATCAACAATTGAAAAAATTAAAAAACATAAACGATAAAATAATACCAATATTTAAAAATCATTATTCCTCTAAACGATGGATAAAATAAATAAAATAAAACAACAAAAAAATAAAATTAACCATTCAAACAAACTATTTACTAATTTAGATTAAAAATAACTTAAAAATAATTAATATTTCCTAAGTGAAAGGCATAAATGCATGACAAAATCCTTAACTAATATGAATATTACAAATAAAAAAGTTTTATTGCGAGCAGACCTAAATGTTCCTTTAGAAAACAGCGTTATCACAGATGACAACAGAATTAAGGCTATTTTACCTACTTTAAAATATTTAGTTCAGCAAAAAGCTAAAGTTATTATTTTTTCTCATTTGGGACGCGTTAAAACTGAAGCTGATAAAGCCCATTTTAGCTTGCAAGTGGTAGCTGAAAAAATTGCTTTTTATTTGCAACAAAAAGTAAAGTTTGTTCCAGAAACTCAAGGCAACACCTTAAATCAAGCTGTTGGCCAGATGCTTCCAGGGGATGTTTTAGTAGTCCAAAATACTCGTTTTGAAGATGTTCCTTTCAAAAAAGAAAGTAAAAACGACCCCGAATTAGGCAAATATTGGGCATCTTTAGGTGATGTTTTTGTCAATGATGCTTTTGGTACATGCCATCGCACCCACGCTTCTAATGTAGGTATTGCAACATATATCAAAGAAAAATGCTTTGGTTTTTTGGTCGAAAAAGAAATATCTTTTCTCAAAAAAATTGTCCAAACTCCTCAAAGACCTTTGGTTGCTGTTTTGGGTGGCTCCAAAGTATCTGACAAAATTGGAGTTATTCGTAGTCTTTTGCAAAAAGTTGATGTTCTTTTGATAGGTGGAGGAATGAGCTATACTTGTCTTAAAGCCAAATGTTTTAACATAGGAACTAGTTTGTTAGAAGCAGACAAAATCCCTTTAGTAAAAGAATTATTAGCTTCTCCAGAAGTCAAAAAAATCGTTTTACCTAAAGATTTTGTTTGTGGCAAAGAATTTTCGCCAACAACACAAGCAGCTGTTTATAGTTATGATAATATTTCTGATGATGTAATGGGACTTGATATCGGACCTCAAACAATTGAACTTTTCAAAACGTATTTACAAACGGCTCAAACAGTTGTTTGGAATGGTCCTGTAGGAGTGTTTGAATTTGAACAATTTTCTAAAGGAACCAAAGCTTTAGCCCAAACAATAAGCAATCTTTCGCCCAATACAACTACCATTATTGGTGGTGGCGATAGCGCTGCTGCAGTCTTTAAATTCGGTCTAGATCAAAATTTCAGCCATATTTCTACGGGTGGAGGCGCTTTTTTAGAATTTTTAGAAGGAAAACCAATGCCAGGGCTTGCATGTATGGAGAAACTGTAATCACAACTCCCCTATTTTTATTTTATTTTTTGATCATTATTATTCTTCAAATTACCAAATATTACAAACATCACAAAATAAAACAATCCACACAACCAACAAATAGATCCATCATTTACATTAAAAAAGGATAAAAAAAGAAAAAGAGGTTTAATTAATTATGAAAGTTAAAGTAGCAATTAATGGTTTTGGGCGTATCGGTAAATTAGCCTTTCGTCTTGTTTTTGGAAATCCTAAATTTGAAGTAGTAGCTATCAATGATTTAGCAACTTTAGAAACTATTTCTTATTTATTAAAATACGACAGCATTCAAAAACCTTACAAATTAGACGCTGTTAGTTTTGAAGACAACTATTTAGTAGTTGAAGGACAAAAAATTCCTGTGTTTCAAGAAAAAAATCCTCAAGTTTTACCTTGGAAAAAACTAGGAGTAGATATTGTTTTAGAATGTACAGGTTTTTTTACTAGCAAAGAAAAAGCAGCTCTTCATTTAGAAGCTGGAGCTAAAAAAGTGTTAATTAGTGCTCCTGCTACTGGGGATGTAAAAACAGTTGTTTACAATGTTAATGACCAAATACTTACTAAAGAAGATGCCATTGTAAGCGGGGCTTCTTGCACTACTAACTGTTTGGCGCCCGTTGTTAAAGTCTTAAATGACAACTTCGGCATCAACCAAGCTTTTATGACTACCGTTCATAGTTATACCAGTGACCAAAGTTTAATTGATCAAAACCATCCCAAAGGCATTTGGACACGTCGCGGTAGAGCTGCAGCCTTTAATATGGTGCCAAGTTCTACTGGAGCTGCCAAAGCTATTAGTTTAGTTATTCCTGAATTAAAAGGAAAACTAGATGGTACAGCAATTAGAGTTCCTACAATTGCAGGATCTTTAGTTGACCTTACCGCAGAACTGACTCAAGAAGCTACTCCAGAAGCCATCAATGAAGCTTTCAAAAAAGCTGCTAATGAAACCCTAGCCTACGTTACAGATCCTATTGTTTCCTCAGATGTTATTGGAACAAGTTATGGTTCTTTATATGATTCTCACACTTTGCAAGTCCTCAAAGAAAAACCTAAATTTATTAAATTAATGTCTTGGTATGACAATGAAATGAGTTATGTTAGTCAATTAGTAAGATTGCTTCACAAAGTAGCAACTTTAGTTTAATCCTTTTTGAACCTATCTTTATTACAAATAAAACTCCTTAGATCATTTTTTTGAAAGTGGTCTATTTTCTTTATTCTCTCCTTTGCAACTCTTCAAAAATATTGTTATCACTTTATTATTAATTAAATTTATTATCAATATCTTTTATTAATGATTTTCTATTGGCGATCATCCCACTATTTTTTCTCCACTTTTTTCCCTTAGTTTATATTTTTATTTGCAACATTATATTATTATAAAATATTATCAAAACCAATAATTATTCCCTTGCTAAAAATACCCTCCCTTCACCTTTATTTTATTTTTTTACCCCAATTATTACTTTGCCTGATGAAAAGTAATTTTGATATTTCTTTAGAAAGAAATTAATCTCATATGCTAAAAACCAACAACAAAGAAACAAAAGTTTTTTTCTCCCCCTTGCAAAAACACATTATTGCTTCTATTTTGTTAGGATTCACAATTGTGTTAGAATTTGCTTATGATAAGTTAGGGATTGCCAAAATGGGAGCAAATATTGGCTCTTTTATTAAAGTTTCTCTCCTTCCCTTAATTTTAATTGGTTTTTTATTAGGCAAAAAACATAGCTTTCTTTTTTGTACTCTTTATGCCTTATTTCATCTATTTAAAGCTATTTTTTTAAGTGAATCCAACAATATTTTAGCTTATATGCAAGCCCAAAAAATGCGCTCCTTACAACAAATTGCAGTTTTACTTTTGGATTATCTTTTAGTTGATTTATCTTATAGTCTTTCTTTTGTTTTTTATACCCCTAATTTAAAATATTTTGATAATTATAAAAGCATTTTACTTAATTTATTAATAGTTTTTGCCTCTGTTTTTGCTTTTAAATGTTTGGCTTCTTATTTTATTTGGTTGCCCCTTATTGCAAATAAACAAAATTATTTCCCCTTTTTAGCTCCCCTAATCAACTACCCTATTATTTGGTGTTTTTGTTATAATTTAATCCCCGTTTTTGCTACTTTTATCTTTATTTTTATTTTTTTATTTTTCTTAAATCCTAGAATTAAAACTTACCTTAACTATTATAGATAATTTTTGCCCCCCCTCCTCTTTTTTCCTCAATGTTGTCAAAGAACATTTTATTAATTCAATATAAATAATAAAATTACATACACAAAGAAAAGAGAAAAACTATGAATAATAATTTTAATCGCAATCCAAAACTTTTAAGACAAATTATCCTAACTTCTTTTTTAACTTCCTTATCTATTGTTTTATCTAAAATACTACAAATTATATTCCCAGATAAAACAACATCCTTTCCAGGGTTTCATTTTATTCATATAGATGTAAATATTCTTGTCTATGTGCGTTTTTTACCTTTAATTGTAATGTCTTTTTATGTTCCTTGGCATCTTTCTTGCCTGGGTGCTTGTTTGGCTGAAACAATTGGATATTTTGTAGGATATGGTTATGAATTTGGTTATCAGTTTGAACTGATTGCTAATTTAGCTTGTGTTTTATCGTTTGGATTATTACCTGGTTTGTTGTTAAGACCCCAAGATAATTTTTTAAAAATGTATTTAGTTGTTGTCATGTTATCAGCTTTATATCAAACATTATATTGGTATGTAATTTTAAAATGGTGGTGGACAGCCGAAATAAATATTTTTTCCCAAGATATTACCATCCAACAAATTGCAACAACTATGGTAAATAAAGGGCTCTTTATTGCTTTGCCCCTTGTCTTTGTGACTTCCCTTTTTGTAGTTATCCTTTTAAAAGAGCTGTTTAAAAGATTGCAATTTTTAGCAGATACTTACGAATTTTATAAGAAATAATCAAATTTATTAGTTTATAATTAAAATGTAGTTATTCGACAATAAAATATTTTTTCAAACTAACATAAATAAAATTAAACTTGCCACGCCGTTGCTATTTAGATATTTTTCATAAAAATTAAAAAGATAGGATTAAACCAAAGTGAAATTTCAAGATTTTGAATATCAAAGAGTGGATATTGTTAAAAACAAACAAACTATTTTGCCTATGATAGAGGCTTTTTTGGATGCTTCCTTACCAGAACAAATTAAAATTATTAACCGTCTTAATTCATTAATGGATGAAATCAATTCCATGTTTACTTTGGCAGAAATTAGGCATAGCCTAGATGTAAAAGATACTTTTTATCAACAAGAAAAACATTTTTGTGACCAAAATGTCCCTTTGCTAACCGAATTACAACATCAATTTAGCCAAACTATGGTAAAAAGTAAACATTATGACGCCTTAGTACAAGAATTTGGGCCCCTGTTATTTGACCAAACCAAACTATTTTTAAAAACATTTGACCCTAAAATTATTCCTTATTTACAAGAAGAAAATACTTTAACAACCAAATATCAAAAATTAATTTCTGATCCTTCTGTTGCTTTTGAAGGCAAACTTTATAATTTAAGCCAAATGGCTCCTTTTTTGGAATCGTCCCAAAGGCAAACTAGAAAAAATGCCCAATTAGCTGTTTCGCAATTTTTTGCTAAAAATGAGCAAGAATATGACCTTATTTATGACCAATTAGTCCAAACACGAACCAAGATGGCTCAAATATTGGGATATTCCAATTTCGTTGCCTTAGGTTATGATCTTTTAGGACGCACTGATTACGATGCTAACCAAATTGCAGATTATCGCGCCAACATTTTAAAATATGTTTTGCCGTTTTATACCATGACTCAAAAACGTAAATCCAAACGTTTAGGTATTGCTAAATTGGAAAGTTATGACAAAAATTTTAATTTTTCAAGTGGCAATCCCAAACCTCAAAGAGGAGTTGATTTTCAGTTAACCCAAGCAAAAAAAATGTATCATGCAATGTCTCTCCAAACCAAATTATTTTTTGATTTTCTCTTAGAAAAAAATCTATTAGACCTAGATAGCAAACCCAACAAAATAGGCGGTGGATACTGTACTTACCTTCCTAAATATAGCGCTCCTTTTGTTTTTGCTAATTTTAATGGCACAAGTTATGATGTAGATGTTTTGACTCACGAAATAGGACACGCCTTCCAAGTTTATCAAAGTCGTCATTTAATTCCTGAGTATCGTTGGCCTACTTTTGAAGCAGCTGAAATTAGTTCTATGGGAATGGAATTTTTAGCTTATCCGTGGGTAAAAGATTTTTTTGCCCAAGATGTAGACAAATATCAATTTCTACATTTATCTCAATCCCTTAATTTCTTACTTTATGGTGCTTTAGTGGATCATTTTCAACATGAAGTTTATCAAAATCCTCAAATGACTCCTGCTCAAAGAAAAGAGTGTTGGCGTAATTTGGAAAAAAAATATTTGTTGTTAGAAACTTATGAAGACGATCCTTTTTTAGAAAAAGGTACTTTTTGGTTCCGTCAAAGCCACATTTTTTCTACTCCTTTTTACTACATTGACTATACTTTAGCCCAAGTTTGTGCTTTAGAAATTTGGCTTTTAAGCAAGCAAGATTATTCCAATACTTGGCAAAAGTACTTAAAATTATGTCAATTAGGCGGTTCACAAACTTTTTTAAACCTTTTAAAAACTACAGGACTTACTAATCCTTTTGAACCTAATCGCTTAAAAAACATTGTTTCTTTTGTAACTTGTTATTTGCAAAAAATTGATGATACTAAATTTTAATTACACCATTTTATAACAATTTTTCACTCTTTCCACAAAAACTCAATCTTATTTTATATCTTATATTACGATTTGCGATTCGTTGCAAAAGTGGTTTTGCCTTTTTCAAACTAACCTCCCCTCGAAATAAATCAACTACCTCAAAAATGCCCCATCAAAACTACCAAACAAACAAACAAAGAAAGAAAGAAAGAAAAATTTAAAGTTATGATATCTATTCAAAATTTAACTTTTTATTACGGTTTTAATCCTATTCTCAAAGATCTTAATTTAACCATTCAAAATAATTCTTGGGTTTCTATTGTTGGTCATAATGGCTCGGGAAAATCTACTTTAGCCAAAATTTTAGCAGGGCTGCTTTCTTGTACCAAAGGACAAATTTTAATTGACAATATCGTTTTAAATGAAAAAAATTTGCCCCTTTTGCGACCTAAAATAGGTATGGTTTTCCAAAATCCTGATTATCAGTTTACAGGACTTACTGTAAGAGAAGATATTGCGTTTGGATTGGAAAATTATAATGTTTGTAGAGAAGAAATTATAGCCAAAGTTTGGCAATATGCCAAAATGGTAAAAATAGATGATTTATTGGACACAAACGTGAATCAACTTTCAGGGGGACAAAAACAACGTGTAGCAATTGCCTCCATTTTAGCGATGGAGCCCGAAATTATTATCTTTGATGAAGTAACTTCTTTTTTAGATCCTCAAGGCGCTTTGGAAGTGCAAAAAATTATTCAAACCATTAAAAATAAAATTTTGATTACCATTACTCATGATTTAGAGTTTGCTGCCAAAAGTGATGAAATTATTGTTCTTGATCAAGGAAAATTAATTACCCAAACCCCACCCCAAAACCTTTTTCAAGACCCTTTATTTTTGCAACAATATAAATTAAAACCTCCTTTATCATTAGAGCTTTACTATGAAATTTTAAAAGACAGCACCACTAAAAATATTAAAAATAATCAAATGTTAGAAAATTTAAAGGATATTTTATGGCAATACAATTTGAAAAAGTAAACTTTTATTATAAAAAACCACCCCACCCCCCCCAAAAAACTACTGCCACTTTATCTGACATTAATTTAAAAATCAATTCTCAAAATGAATTTATTGCTTTAGTGGGGAAAACCGGTTCAGGCAAATCGACCTTAGTGCAATTAATGAATGCTTTGCTTACCACAAATATAGGAAAAGTAACAGTTTGTGGCACTACCATAACTTCTAAAACAAAAAAAGAACTCTTAGTGCCCTTGCGCCAAAAAGTAGGTTTAGTTTTCCAATTCCCTGAATATCAATTATTTGAAATAACTGTTTTAAAAGATGTAATGTTTGGTGCTGAAGTTTTTTTAAATAACAAACAACAAGCCCAAAAGCAAGCTTTCAAAACTTTAGAACAAATCAACATTCCTCCCGCTTTACATCAAAAATCTCCCTTTCAAATTAGTGACGGACAACAAAGAAAAGTCGCTATTGCAGGTATTTTAGCCATACAGCCTGATATTTTAATCCTTGATGAACCTACACGCGGTCTGGATTTGGAAAGTAGCTCTGATATTATGGATTTTTTACAAATTTTGCATCAAACATTTCACAAAACTATTATCATTATTACTCATGATATGAATTTGGTTGCCCAATATGCAAAACGTGTTTTGGTTTTGTCTCAAGGAAAATTGCTTTTTGATGGCACAAAAGAAACTTTTTTTGAACACCCCCGATTTGAGCAATTTAACTTAGATATTCCTGATACTTTTAAAATTTTAAAACATTTAAATCAAACTTTAGGAATCCCCTTTCAAGCACACTATTGTTTTAGCACCCTTGCCCAATATTTAAAAGAATTTTATTGTTAAAAGGTATTATTGATGAAAAATAATGATTTTACAAATAATAATTTATCCCACCCCTCTTTATCGCGTTGTTTTTTGTACCAACTCCATCCTTCTATCAAAATTCTTGCTTTTGTGTTGCTGTTAGTTTTTATTTTAAAATTGCCCATTAATGTTGAAAATATTGCTCCAAATCAAGTTTTTATTTTTGCAAACCCCAAACGCATAACTTTATTTTATCTTTTTTGTGTGGTAGCTTTAATGAGTCTTTGTTTCTTTTTTGGAGTAACTTGGAGTTATTTTTGGCAAAGAATTAAACATTTAAGATTTGTTTTTATTATTTCTTTGGTAATAAATTTAGTTCCTTCGGAAGATACTTCTTTTAATGCTTTTATGCGAGCTCAAATTCCTATTTTAAGTTATGATGCCATCCATTCTTTTTGGTTGTTTTTAATATGTATTTTATTGTATAATTTCACTAAAAAATATATTCCCTTTAAATTATCTTATTTGTTATTTTTGCTTTTGTGCGTCTTTGTTATTCCTTCGTATTTTCCTTCCAATATACAAGAAATTTTGGGTTGCAAACCTAAAAATTATATATTGCAAACGACTTCTTTTCTAAGAATTTGTTTTATTATGACAAGATTGTTTTTAATTGTGATGTTGTTTTTTTTATTCAATAAAATAACTTCTTTTATCGAAATTCAAGATGGTCTAGATATTATTTTGTCTCCTTTAAAAAAACTCAAAATTTCTACTGAAACTTTTACTTTGATGCTTTCTTTAATTTTTATGGCTAATTCTTTTTTATTGCAAGAAACCAATAAAATTTTAAAAGCTCAGACAGCAAGAGGCATGGATTTGCACAAAAAAAATATTTTTAAAAGAATTAATCATCTTTTAGCCTTATTGGTTCCTATTTTTGTGTTGGTTTTTAAAAGGTCTTTGGTAATTTCTAATGCTATGGAAGTAAGAGGTTATGTTTTGGGAGCTCCTCGCACCAAAATGATTACTTATCGTTGGAAAATGCTTGATTTTATAACCATAACTACCATTTTTGCTCTATTGTTTATCAAATAAATTCGTATTTGTAAATGCTTTTATAAAACATTTTGTTTTTCCAATAATTACATTGAATGCCCAAAAATAAAAAAAGAAAAAGGTTGTGCCAAATGAATCAAAAGTTAGGATTAAAAGACCAAGATCAAGAAATCTTTGATCTTATTGAACAAGAAAAAATTAGACAAAAAGAAAATATCTTATTAATTGCTTCGGAAAATTTTGTTTCTCAAGCAGTATTAGATGCCCAAGGAAGCATTTTGACTAACAAATATGCAGAAGGTTATCCTCAAGCTAGATATTATAATGGTTGTAAAAATGTAGATCAAATAGAAAAAATTGCCATTCAAAGAGCAACCAAGCTGTTTGGTGCTAAATATGCAAACGTCCAACCTCATTCAGGTTCACAAGCCAATATGGGAGCATTTCAAGCCTTATTAAAACCTGGTGACAAAATTTTAGGATTATCTTTAATGGATGGAGGACATCTTACTCACGGTCATAAATTAAGTTTTTCTGGTGGTTTTTATGAAGCTCATTTTTATAATGTCAATCCCCAAACTGAAATGCTTGATTATGATGAAATTCGTAAAGTTGCCTTAAAAGTTAAACCTAAATTAATTATTGCAGGATATTCGGCTTATTCTAAAACTATTAATTTTAAAAAGTTTCGTCAAATTGCTGATGAAGTTAATGCCTATTTAATGGCAGATATTGCCCATATTGCAGGTTTAGTTGCTTGTGGGCTTCATCCTTGTCCCTTTGAAGCTAACGCCGATGTTGTTACTTCTACTATGCACAAAACGCTGAGAGGACCGCGTGGAGGTTTGATTTTAACCAATAAAGAAGAAGTATTTAAAAAAATAAATCGTGGTATTTTTCCAGGTATTCAAGGAGGACCTTGTATTCATACTATTGCAGCTAAAGCTGTTGCTTTTCAAGAAGCGATGATGCCTTCCTTTAAAGAATATCAAAAGCAAGTTATCAAAAATGCAAACACTTTTGCTAAAGCCTTCCAACAAAAAAGTTATCGCATTGTAAGTGGAGGCACTGATAATCATTTATTTTTAATTGATATTAAACATAAAAATCCTGAGTTTACAGGATCCAAAATTGCAAACATGTTAGAAAAAATAAATATTGTTGTCAACAAAAATACCATTCCTTTTGATCAAGAAAAACCTTTTGTGACAAGCGGTATTAGAATTGGCACACCTGCTATGACAACAGTAGGCTTTAGAGAAAATGATTTTATTTTAGTTGCAGATTTGATGGACAAAGCTATCAATCACTTGGACGACGAATCTTATTTAGCCCAAATTAAACAACAAGTTTTGGCTTTATTAAGTAAATTTAATAAGTAAAAAACAACATCCCTATTTTCAAACATAAAAATAATTATTTTGTAATCCTACATTTTTTCTTGCCTAATTCCATTAACAAAATATTAATAAAACATTAACAAAAGACTCCTTTTTATTAAGGGGTCCTTCCTTTTTTATGTAACAATTTTTGCCACCCCCCAAAACTTTTTTATTTTGCAACAAACATCCCATTTGTCAAAGCCACACCCATAAAAACATTAGCAAATAAACTCTGCTTTTGCTTATTTAAACCCCATTTATCTTTATATGTAATTATTGTTTTTTTATATGTTATAATAAAAATAATTAAGGTTTTTTTTAATTAATTATAAAAAAGTTACTCAAATTAGAATAAATTAGTATCTAGCATTTTTTATCGCACACACACAGACAATTTAAAAATTTTTAAAAAGTAATTTAGACAAAATAAGAAAAAAATAATTAAAAAAGATTTCAAAATATAAAAAGGAGTTATTATTTGGAAAAAGCTTTAGTATTAAGATTTTTGGCTGGAGTTTATTATATTAAAGATTTAAAAACTCAAATTATTTTGGAAGCTAAAAAAAGAGGCAAATTAAAAACCCTTGATATCAAAACTACCCAAAAAGAAAATAGTTCTGCCTCTGACTTTATTATTAAAGTAGGCGATATTGTGTTTTATGAACTTTCTTGTGATACTTATTTAATTCAATCAATTTTGCCTCGTAAAAATGAATTAAAAAGACCTAATGTTGCAAATATTGACCAGGTATTGCTAGTTTTTTCCTTAGTAAAGCCCAATTTTCAATTTTTTTTATTAGATAAGTTTTTATTAATTTTAGAACAACAAAAATTAGATGTAGTTTTGGTTTTTTCTAAAATAGATTTGTTAGAACCCGAAAACCTTACAACAATGCAACAACAATTATCTTATTACCAAAAATTTCAACCCTTTTATTATATTAACTCCAAGCAAAAAATAGGAATAGATGCCCTTAAACACATTTTTGCTAATCAAATTACAGTTTTGGCAGGACAAACCGGAGTAGGAAAATCGACCTTACTCAAAGCCTTAATTCCAGATGCCAAACTCAAAACACAAGAAATTTCTGAAAGTCTTGGCAGAGGCAAACATACCACCAAAAACGCCCAATTATACGAGTTTAATGGTGGATTTATTGTTGATACTCCTGGTTTTTCCAAACTAGACTTAACTACTTTTTGCCCTAGGACTTTAAAGAATTTTTATCCTGATTTTGTAGAACATGTTTGTGATTGTTTTTTTGGTGAAAGTTGTCTTCATTTGCAAGAAGAAAAATGTGGCGTTAAAAAAGCCTTAGAAAACGGCAAAATACTTCCCTTTCGATATCAAAATTATGTGAGCTTTTACGAAGAAATCAAAAACCAACTCAAATATTAGTTATTTTTTATTTTTTTGCACATTTTTTATAGCATCATTTTAGAACTTAATTTAAGAATTGCTACAAGATTGCATTTTATCTATTTTTTATACAATTGTAAAATCGCATTTTACCCCCAACCAAAAAACCACCCCCTTTTTTTACCAATCAATTATTTTTTACAAAATAAAATACCATAAGGAAACTCAAAAATGAAAGTCGGAATTATTGGTTTGCCAAATGTGGGAAAATCTACCTTATTTAATGCTTTAACTAAAATGCAAGTTTTAGAAGCTAATTATCCTTTTGCCACTATCGAACCTAATGTTGGCATTGTAGAAGTTTCAGATTCGCGTCTCCAAACTTTATCTCAAATTTTTCAATCTCAAAAAACTATTTCTGCTTTGATAGAATTCAAAGATATTGCAGGTTTAGTGGCGGGAGCTTCCAAAGGCGAAGGGCTTGGCAATCAATTTTTAAGTCATATTCGCAATGTAGATGCTATTTGTCATGTGGTTAAATGTTTTGAAGACCCCAATATTGCTCATGTGACAGAAACGAATAATCCTGTAGAAGAAATTGATATTATTCAAACAGAACTAGCTTTAGCAGATTTAGAACAAATTGAAAAACGCTTACTTAAACTGGGTAAACAAAAAAATAAACTTGACAAAGAATTATTGCAAGAAAAAGCGTTATTAACCAAAATTAAAACCCATTTAACTACCCAAGATTTAAAAAATTTGGTTTTTTCGGATGAAGAATTAAAGCTTGTCAAAACCTTTAATTTGTTGTTTTTAAAACCTTCCCTTTATTTAACCAACATTAAAGAACATGATTTATTATCTTTGGATTCCAACGTTTTTTATCAACAAGTTTTAGCGTATGCTACTAAAGAATCCAAAAAAGTAATTCCTTTGTGTGTGCAATTAGAAAAAGAAATATCGTCTTTAGACTTTTCAGAAAAGCAACTTTTTTTAAAGGACTATGGTCTTGTAGAATCAGGGCTTACTAAATTAATTCAAGAAAGTTATGCTCTTTTAGGTCTCCAAACTTATTTTACTGCAGGACCTAAAGAAGTTCGCGCTTGGTCTTTTAAAAAAGGTCTTAAAGCTCCCGAATGCGCCCGCATTATTCACACCGATTTACAAAAAGGTTTTATTAAAGCCGAAGTTGTTTCTTACCTTGATTTATTAGAAGCCCAAACTTTTCAAAAAAGCAAAGAAAAAGGCAAAGTTCGCATTGAGGGCAAAGAATACATAGTTAAAGATGGTGATATTATTACTTTTAGATTTAATGTTTAGTTTAATATTCAAACTTTTAATTTTGAAATTCGATTTTTTCTATTTTCAACTTTAACCCCCCCAAATAACAAATTATCAATTTAACAACCTAAAAATAAGGAGATAAAAAAGATATGACAACAAATTATAAAACAACTCTTTTGATGCCAAAAACTGATTTTCCTATGAAAGGAAATTTAGGCAAAAACGAAATTAACATTCAAAAACATTGGCAAACACTTGACTTATATCAAAAAAAATTACAACAAAATCAAGACAACAACCCTTTTATTTTGCACGATGGACCTCCTTATGCTAACGGCAATATTCATATGGGGCACGCCTTAAACAAAATTTTAAAAGATTTTATTGTTCGTTTTCGTAGTATGCAAGGTTTTTACACTCCTTTAATTCCTGGTTGGGATACTCATGGTTTGCCAATTGAGGCAGCAGTTCTTAAAAAAACTTCTAAAAATGCTTTTACTAGAAAGTCTTTCCTAGATAAATGTCAAGAATTTGCCTTGGAAAATGTTAATAATCAAAAACAGCAATTTCAAAGATTAGGTATTTTAGGAGATTGGCAAAATCCTTATTTAACGTTGAATAAAACTTTTGTTGCTGATCAGGTAAGAATTTTTGGACAAATGGTTGACAAAGGCTTAATTTTTAAAGCCCTCAAACCCATTCATTGGTCACCTACTTTAGAATCTGCTTTAGCAGAAGCAGAATTAGAGTACCACAATCACCAATCTCCTTCTGTTTATGTTGCTTTTAGCATGAAAAAACTAGATATTTTTGACAATGTGGCTTTGGTAATTTGGACAACTACTCCTTGGACTTTGCCTGCCAATGTAGCAATTGCGGTGCATCCCGAAAAAGAATATCAATTAATTGAAGTTTTACAAAAACGCTATTTGGTAGGAACCAAAAACATTCCTTTTCTTCAAAAAGTTTTTGCTTGGAACAAAGAAAACATCAAAGTTGTTGCCATTTTTGAAGGAAAAACCTTAGAACATTTAACTTACCAAAATCACCTTGTTTCCAAATTCGGAAAAATAATTTTATCACAACACGTTTTGGATGAAGAAGGAACAGGACTAGTCCATATCGCTCCAGGACACGGTTTGGACGATTTTTTAGTAGGTCAAAAATATAATTTAGATGTTGTTTGTAGTATTGATAAAAAAGGTATGATGACAGATGTTTCCAAATATCAAGGTCTATTTTACACCAAAGCCAACGAAGCTATCATCTCTGATTTAGAAAAAGACCATTCTTTGCTTAAAGCAGATGTAATTTTGCACTCCTATCCTCATGATTGGCGCACTAAAAAACCAGTTATTTCTCTTGCACTTCCTCAATGGTTTGCCTCTATTAAAAAAATTAAATCTCTTTTGCTAGAAGAAACCCAAAAAGTTAAGTGGATTCCACGTTGGGGAGAATTAAAAATGACTAATATGATTACTAATCGTGAGGATTGGAATATTAGTCGTCAAAGAACTTGGGGCGTTCCCATTCCTATTTTTTACACCGAAACTCATCAACCCATTCTAGATTTAAAATTAATTAATCATGTAGCTGATTTATTCGAACAGCATGGAATGGATATTTGGTATGAATGGGATGTTAAAAAACTACTTCCTGAAAACTACACTCATCCCCAAAGTCCTAACAATTTGTTTACCAAAGAACTAGATATTATGGATGTTTGGTTTGACTCAGGAACTTCTTATAGTGTTTTTAAAAAACGTAATCAAGTTTTACAAAGTGATGTTTATTTGGAAGGCTCTGATCAATATCGTGGTTGGTTTAATTCTTCTTTAATTACTTCTGTAGCCACTCAAAATCAAGCTCCTTATAAAACTGTTATTACTCATGGTTTTGTTTTTGATGGTGAAGGCAAAAAAATGTCTAAATCTTTGGGCAATGTCATCGATCCATTAACTGTTGCTGAACAAAAAGGAGCAGATATTATTCGTTTATGGGTTGCAAACACTAATTATAATCTTGATGTGCGCATTAATCCTTCCATTTTAAAACAAGTAGAAGATCTTTATCGCAAAATTAGAAATACCTTCCGTTTTATGTTAGGTAATTTAGATAATTTTAAAAAAGATACTAATTATATTGCCTTTGAACAAAGAACTTTTATCCATCAAGCAATGATGCTAGATTTTGAAGAAGTGTTAAAAAACGTACTACATTCTTATGATACTTATAATTTTGAAGGTGTTTTAAGGCATCTATTCCCCTTCATTACTAATAAAATCAGTGCTTTTTATCTTGATTTTGCCAAAGATATTTTATACATCGAAAAAGAAGATCACAAAGAAAGAAAGATGATTCAATCAACTATCTATGATTTGTTATTATCGCTTTTACAAGTTTTAACTCCAATTATTCCTCACACTACTTCAGAAGTTTACGGCTTTTTTCCTTTTGCTGTGGAAAAAGATATTTATTTAGAAAAAATGCCACAACTCAAAGCACGTCCAACTTCTCATCTTTTATTAGAATATCATAAATTTTTAACATTAAGAAAAAACGTTTTACAATATTTGGAAAAAGCAAGACAAAGTGGGCTTATTAATTCTTCTTTGCAAGCCCATATTACGTTATCATTAACCCAAGAAGAAATGCATGCTTTGGATGTTTTACAAATTAAAGATCAATTGCATCAACTTTTTATAGTCTCTAAAGTAACACTTCAATTAAAAGATACTTTTGATGTTAAAGTTGCCAAAGCTTCTGGGTATGCTTGTCAAAGATGTTGGAATGTAGTAATCACCAAACCCCTTACTCCTTTGTGCACGCGTTGCCAAAATATATTAAAATAAAAGAAATAGGTTTATTATGAAAAATGGTATGGACAATATTGAAAAATTTTCTCCAATAAAGAAAAAAATTCAATATGTTCAAGAATTTAAAAAAATATTAATTTTATCCTTATCCTTAATAGCATATGTTTTAGTTTCTGTTTGGGCTTTTGATTGCACCCGAGATGGCGGATATAAAACTGATCTTTTTCCTACTGGGATTATTGGTTTAGGCAATGTAATAGGTAAATTATTACATAAAGCAGGAAAGATTGAAACCAATAATATTATAGTTATTGCTGGTACTTTTTACTTTGTTGTTAATGTTTTCTTATTGTTTTTTATCTCTCGTCGTTATTTGGGTAAATATTTTACCATTACTACTGCATTTGCAACTGTCCTTCTTTTTGTTTCAGTGTTTTTTATTGAAAACCAAGTTAAACAAGGTTTTTTATATCATACTGAACGATTTTTTGGAATATTCAAAACTGAAAGTGATTTTTTAAGCGATCTTACCAGAGTTTTTTTTGCAGGTATTTTAATAGGTATTTTTAATGGTATTCCTGTAAGAATTGGTGCTTCTACTGGAGGACTTGATATTGTTGCTAAATATTTATCTGTTTATAAGAAAAAAGATATCTCTTTTGTAGTAGAAATGTTTGGCTATACTCTTATGATTTTTGGTGCTGTGGGTGTTTTTATTATTGAATATTTTTATAAAGAAACAGGTCTCAAAGAACTTACTACACAAATATCTTTATCACTTTTTTATACTGTTTTACGTATTAAATTATCTGCCTTATTTATGGGATTGATAACTTCTGTTCCCCAAAAAGAAACGAAACTAAACTGCTAAAACAGTTTAGTTTTTTTATTTTATTTGCACGCTTCACTTATTTTTATTAGTTGTAAAACTCAATTTCATAATACATTCAAAACAAATTGAAATTTTTACTTTTTGCTTTGCACAAAATATTTTTTGTATTTATATTAAATTAAAGGAATTTTAATGAAACATTCATTTAGTCAAAAAAACCCTGAACAATCGCAAACATTGTTACAAACCAAAATCACAAAAGGGCTTACCTCCCAAGAAGCCTTGCAAAGACTTCAAATTAACGGTAAAAATCAAATTCAATCCCTTACCAAACCCACTTTTTGGCATCTATTCCAACAACAATTTAAAGATTTTTTAGTTATTGTCCTTCTATTAGCAGCTACAATTAATTTCGTGATTGGTATTTTACAAGGCAACAAAGAAGAACTTTTGGAAGGCTGTTTTATTTTGATTATTGTCCTTCTTAACGCCTTTTTAAGTATTTATTACGAAACTAAAACCCAAAAAGTTTTAGCTAATGTATCAAAAAAAGCTTCCCTTAATGCCAAAGTAATAAGAGATAGCAAACCGCTTTTAATTCCTATGCAAAATTTAGTGATAGGAGATATTGTCATTTTAGAAACTGGTGATATTATTCCAGCTGATATGATACTTTTAGAAACATTTAATTTATATGTAGATGAATCTTTGTTTACAGGAGAATCACAAGCTGTTTTAAAAAGTGCTTGTGTTTGTCTCCAAAATGCAGCTCTTACTAATCAAAACATGGCTTTTATGAATACTGTTATTTTAAAAGGAAGAGCTAAAGGAGTGGTTTTTGCTTCAGGAATGCAAACTGAAATTGGAAAAATTACCCAGTTTATTTCTCAACCCCAACAAGAAAAAACACCATTAGAACAAAATATTGCCAAATTAACTAAAAAGTTAACTTTGATAATTGGTATTATTATTTTCCTTAATGGCTTGTGGACGATTTTTAAAAACATTTACATCTCAACTTTTAGCTCTCACATTTTGAAACATACTTTTTTGGATGCCATTGCTCTTGCAGTTGCTGCTATTCCTGAAAGTTTATTAATTATTATGACTTTAATTTTGGCTTTGGGAATGAAAAAACTTGCTCTTAAAAAAGCTATTGTCAAAAATTTAAAAACCTTAGAAACTTTGGGGGCTGTTAATGTTATTTGTACTGATAAAACAGGAACTTTAACCCAAAATAATATGACTGTTAAAAAAATTATAGTTTGTAATTCTTTGGAAAAAATAAGTCCCTTTTGTGTGAAAAATATTAATGAACCCAAACCCTTTAATTTAGAAAAGTTGCTTTTATTTGGTATTTTATGTAATGATGCTTTGATTAGTGTTGCAAAAACAACCAACGATAAAACTTCAAACAACTTAGAAATTATTGCTGATCCTACTGAAAAAGCCTTTATTAATTTAGCTTTGTTTTATCAATATGATGCGTTTTTACTCCAAAAGCAATATCCTCGATTTGCAGAAATTGCCTTTGATTCCCAAAGGAAATTGATGACTACTTTTCATCATAAAGACAGATTTATTTATGCTATTACTAAAGGTGCTCCAGAAGTTTTGTTGCAAAAATGTAGTCAAGTTCAATATCAAGAACAAACCATTGCAAAAGATACTAAAATAATAAAAATATTAGAAAAACAAATTAGTCAATTAAGTAAGCAATCTTTGCGAGTTTTGGGAGTTGCTTATCGTGTATTTTCTCTTGATTTAGAGACGAATCTTAAAAACAATCCTGATATTTTTGAACAAGATCTTATTTTTTTAGGGGCAGTGGCGATGGAAGATCCCATTCGAAAAGAAGTTATGCAAGCCATTTTTAAATGCAATCAAGCACGCGTCACTCCGATTATGATTACAGGGGATCATTTAAAAACTGCTTTTGTGATTGCCAAAAAATTAAATATTTTATCCCAACCTCAAGATTTAGCCATTACAGGAGATGAATTAGCTCAAATGCCAGAGGAAGAATTTTTGAAAAAATTATTGCAAATTAAAGTTTATGCAAGAACTAATCCTCATCATAAATTAAAAATTGTGAAAGCTTGGCAAAAAAAAGGTTTTGTGGTGGCAATGACAGGAGATGGCATAAATGATTCTTTAAGCATTAAACAAGCCAATGTGGGAATTGCTATGGGAATTGCAGGTACTGATGTTTGTAAAATGGCATCAGATATGATTTTAACAGATGATAATTTTGCTACTATTACGAATGCTTTAGAAGAAGGGCGAAATATTTTTAATAATATTAAAAAAAGTTTAGTTTTTCTTTTGAGTTGTAATGTTGGTGAAATTATTTTGATTTTGCTTGGTAATTTTTTAGGAATTTTCTTTTTTGGGTGTGATTTTAAAATTTTGACTGCTTTACAAATTCTTTGGATTAATTTAGTTACTGATTCATTGCCAGCAATGGCTTTGGGAATCGAACCACAAGAAACAAATTCTATGTCGCCAAAAACTTATAATCCTAAAGGAAGTTTGCTAAATAAAAAAACTTATCAAAAAATTATTTTGGAAGGATTTTTAATTGGTCTTTTGGCTTTTGTGGCTTCTTTAATAGGATATTATAATCATGATAGTGATAAAATAAGATATGCTCAAACTTTTGCTTTTATGGTTTTGGCGTTTTCACAATTGATTCATGTATGGAATTTGCGAAGTTTTTGCACTTCTGTTTTTAAGTTAAAAATAAATTCCTTTTTGATTAAATCGTTTGCCATTAGTGTATTTTTGCAATTAATCATAATTTTTGTCCCTTTTTTAAGAGATCTATTTCAATTAATTTCTTTAACAACAAAAGATTTTGTAATCATTTTATTACTATCTTTGTTGCCTTTGTTGTTTGTAGAAATTAAAAAAAGATTTTGTCATTATAAACGCCATAAATGTAGATGATATTAAAAAACAAAAAAGACTCTTCTTGAAAGAGTCTTTTTTTATATTCTTAAATTAATTATTCAAATATTTATTTTCTAAATATTGTAAAAAGGTTTCAGGGTTAATTTGGGGCATGCCTGTTGCTTTGAACACAAATTCTTGGTTGGTATAAAAAGAACCCCAGTTTCTTATTTTTTGATCTAAATATTGATTTAAAGTTTCAAATTTTCCTGTTTTAAAGTCCTCTTTAATATTAGGATTTGCTTTTTGAATGTTTTTCATTATCATGGATGCTAAAATAGCTCCATTTAAATAGCTAGGGAAATAACCAAAACTTCCTTGAGGCCAGTGAATATCTTGCAAGCATCCAAGACCTACGTTGGGTGGGGTAATTCCTAGATATTCTTTCATTTTGCAATTCCAAAAGTGAGGTAAATCATCCAAAGACAACTGATCAGAAATTAATAATTCTTCAATTTCAAAACGCAAAATAACATGGAAAGGATAAGTTACTTCATCAGCATAAATACGAACAAAATCAGGTTTTACTTGGTTGGCTTGTTTAAATAAATTTTGTGGAGTTAATGAAGGATTGTAAAAATTTAATTCTGTTTTTAAAATATCTACTAAGTAAGTTAAAAATTCTTGAGATTTAGCAACTTGTTTTTCCATTAATAAAGATTGGCTTTCATCAAAAGAAAAGCTTCGTGGAGCGCCTACTGGTTGATTTTTGTATTGTTGGGGTAAATTTTGGGCGTATAAACCGTGTCCTACTTCGTGTATAGTGGCTAAAAAACTATCTAAAAAATTGTTTGTATTATAATTGGAAGTAAGGCGAACATCATAAGGAGTGCCTCCACAAAAAGGGTGGATGGATTCATCTAGGCGACCATAATTGCAATCAAATCCTATTTTGGGCATAATGATTTGATTTAATTTTTTTTGGTTTTCTAAAGTCATTGCAATATCTTTGTAAAGGTGTTCTTGTTGTTCTTGTTTTTGCAAAATAGCTTTCATTAAAGATGGTAATTTTTCTTTGATGACGTTAAATATTTGTTTGATTTTGGTAGCAGTCATTCCAGGGTCATATTGATCGATGAGAGCATCATACAAAGATACGCCTAATTTTTGGGATCTGAGATTTGCTACTGCTTTGGTGTAATTGAGTACTTTTTGAAAATAAGGTTTGAAGCTGTTATAATCATTATTTTTTGTGGCTTGTCTCCACATTAGCTCTGATTTGGTAGTTGCTAAAATTAAATTATTTTGTAGTTCTTCAGGGATTATTTCTTCGGATTGTATTTTGGATGTTATTTCTCGTAGATTAGCTTGTTGCCAAGAATTGAGAGTTTCTTGTTCTTGTTGTGCTTGTGAAAACCAATTTTTGGTTTCTTGGGAAGTTAATAGTTTTTTGATAATTTGGGTTAAATCAATGATTTCTAAAGTACGGCTTTCTTGGGAGCCTTTTTTAATATTGCACGCCATATCCCAGTTTAATATATTGATAATATTTTCCAAACGACCAATTTTTTCAAATCTTTGTTCTAATTTTTGATAATTAATTGACACATAAGAGCCCCTTTTTTAATTTTTAATGTTTTTCTTTTGGATTGAAAAGTTGTATTAAACCTTTCCCTAACAAATTAAAAGACAAACTCGTTAATAAAATAACAATAAAAGGTCCATAAAATAAATGAGGATGTGATCTAAATTGACTTTTGCTTTCAAACAAAATTCTACCCCATTCGGGTCTAGTTGCTTCAAGTCCCATACCAATCATTCCCAATGAAGATATAGATAAAATAATGCTGCCCATACTGATAACTATTCTAGTTATAAAGGGAGCCAATAAATGAGATAAAATATGTCTTTGTATTATTTTTGTGTCACTTGCACCCAAAGCCCTAGATGCTTTAATAAAATTATTTTCTTTAATTTGCATAGTATTTGTTCTAATGGAACGAATAAAAGCAGGAATATGAGAAATACTTAAAACAATAACTAAAGAAAAAATATTTTTTTGGGGCCAAAAGCACATAATTAAAATGGCTAAAATCACGTCAGGGAATACTATTAAAATATCACATATAAAATTAATAATACTATCCAAAAAACTACGGTAATAACCAGCTATAATTCCTAAAAAAGCTCCTAAAAAAGCACTAATCATCACAGAACAAAAACCTATTTGTAAAGTAACATAACCCCCTGCTATAATTTGACTAAATAGATCGTATCCAGTAGAATCTGTGCCCATCCAATGAAATTTGTTAACTTTTTGTAAAGGTTCATAAATGGAACGATAAGGATTATAATCATAAGGCAGATAAGGGACTGCTAAAATAGTTAAAATTAAAAAAATTAAAAATAAAGCCCCAATTAAAATATTTTTATTTTTTAGTATTTTGATTATTGGTTTTTTGATAGAAAAAAATAATAGATATTTTTTTTTCATGATTTAATTCTATTACCTCTTTTTTCTATTGGTTTTTTGTATTCTTATTTAATTTAGGGTTTAACCAAAAATAAATCAAATCTAGACATAAATTAAAGACAGCTACAAATAAAGCTAATAAAATAATACAACAACGAAGTACAGGGAAGTTTCTTTCTTCAAAAGAATCTAGCATTACACTGCCTACTCCTCTTATATTAAAGATTTTTTCTGTTACGATAGAACCACCAATTAAAAAACTAAAAATTAAACCAATATGAGAAATAATAGGAATTAAAGCGTTTTTTAAAGCGTGTTTAAAAATGATTGTTTTTTTGGATAGTCCTTTAGCATAAGCTGTTTTGATATATGGTTGTTCTAAACATTCTTTCATATTAGTTTGGGTAGTTTTTAATACAGATCCACTAATGATTAAAGATAAAGTTAAAATAGGTAAAACTTTACATCTTAAATTATCCCACCCAGAAATTTCAAAAATGGGAATTCCTCGATTAGTGGCTAAATAAATTTGTAATAAATAACCTACAATAAAAGTTGGTGTAGAAATCATTAAAATAGCATAAAATTCTAAAAAAGTGCTTTTTTTATTGTCATTAAATAATGTGGATAGTGTTCCTAAAAAAATTCCCATTAATGAACCTATTAAACAACTAAAAAAAGCTAATTGGAAAGTTATTACAAAACTTTCAGTAAAAACACTTAAAGCTTTAGGGTTTTCACCTCTATAAGAGTTTCCAAAATCAAATTTTAAAAAAATTTTTTTTAAATATTGTTGGAATTGAACTCCTATGCTTTTATCTAAACCTAACTCTTTTTCTATTATTGCTCTTTGCATTTGGGAAGAACCCCTTTGGCCAAACATAGCAGAAACAGGGTCTCCAGGAATAAAATTAACAGCAAAAAAACTAATTATTATAACTGTAATAAAAATAGCTAAAGCATAAAAAAATTTTTTAAAAATATATTGAATCAAAATAAAGCTCACAATCTTTAATATTAATAAAACTAATTTTATTCATGGATTATTACACAAATTTATTAATATTTATAATTTTATTGGATTTTAATATAAAAACTCATTATTTATTTTAAAAATAAAAGTCATAATTGGGTATACATAAAATATTATAATGATATTACTAACAAGTTTTAATGGATTAAAACTTGTTAGTAAAAAAGTTTAAATAATTATTCTTTTTTAACTTTAGTAATATCAAAATTGTTAAATGAATCAGCTTCAAATCCTTGTTTGATTTTATTTGTTGTAAGGTTGTAAGATTTTGGTTGAGTCAAAGGAATAATGTAAAATTTATCGTGAATGTGTTGATTTATTTTTTTAACAATTTCTTCATATTTATCTAAATTAGTTTCTTCTTTGGCTTCTTTTATCATTTTTTCTAATTCATGATCATTAATTTTAAAATCATTTATATGACAACAATGAATTTTGCTATCTGAAAGATAATAATCTACAAAATAGTTGTTACCAAATAATGATTCAAAATTTTCCCCCAAGAATAATATATTTGTGTCATTTTCATTTTTATTTTTAACTTTGTCTAAAAGAGTATTAAATTCAATTTCTTCTAATTGGGTTTCAAAACCTACAGCTTTTAAAGCTTCTGTTATTTTTTTAGGCATTTCTTTATTGCCACCATTACTCATATATAATTTTAATTTTTTTTCTTCCAAACTTAATTTTTTAACTATATTTTTTGCATCTTCAATATTGGTTGGATGATGTTTCAATTTTTCATCATAACCTATTAATCCTGGTGGCAAACTACTTTCTAATGGATTAACTGGTAATTTCAGCTCTTGGATATATTTAGGAACATCTACCGCTTTTATTATAGCTTTTCTAGTTTCTTCATCTGTATTTTTGGCATTGATATAACAATAAGCAGCAGTAAAAGTACCTTGTTCAATGATTTTTATATTTGGTAGCCTACGAGCCTTTAAATCATTAATTTTAGCTGATGGATATCCAATAATAGCATCAATTTTCCCTTGTTCTAATTGTGTTAAAGCAGTATTTGGGTCTTCTATAATTTTGATTAATATTTTTTTTAAACCGTTTGAACAGAAATCCTTGTCATAGTATTTATCAAAAAGTTCTAATGAAATCGATTCTTTTTCTTTTCGTTTTTTTAATTTGTATGGACCTGTACCAATTTTGATGCCTTCATTATAATTTTTTTCTACAGCTTTTTTATTTAAAATTCTAATATAATTAGTAAAAGGATGGGACCAATTCAAATAATCTTTTTTTAATATAACTTCAAATTTGTTATTATCTAATTTGTTTACTTTTTCAATGTTTTGAAAATTTTTATTTCCGTTTTGTATACCCTTTTGTATGCTATATTCAACATCTTCAAATGATAATTTTTCTCCGTTATGAAAATATAAATTTTCTCTTAATTCAAAAGTAATTTTGGTGCCCTCTTTTTTAAAATCTTTTGCTAATTTTTTTTTAAAATTTGTACCATCCATTTCTAATAAAGTATCATGTGTATGACGGAAGAAATTATTTCCAACAGTAGTTATTGTGTTTTCTTCTTTGGTTGGATCCAATCCTTTGATGTCTGCATTAAATGCTTCTATAAGATCGTAATTTTCTTTTTGAAATGATTGATATACTATATAACTCAAAAATACAGTAATTAAAACTAATACAAACCCTACTATAAAATATTTAGTATTTTGTTTTTTTAAATAATTTTTCATTTTTTCTTCCTTTATTATTTTATTGCTTTAAAAAATATGTTAAATTACAGATTATTTGATTTTGATACTTTAAGATTTCATATTAGTAAAATGTTTGATAATAAATTCAAATTAAACATTGTGATAATCAAACCCAGTTTTTAAAAAATTATTAAGTAAACTTTTAGTGTAGGGGTGTTGGGGATTTTTTAATATTTGTGATGTTTTGCCGCTTTCTATAATTTGTCCTTGATACATGACAATAATATCATCGGCTACTTGAGAAACTACTCCTAAATCATGAGTGATAAATAAAACGGCAGTGTTTTGTTCTTGTTGTAGACAAGCAATTAAATTAAGAATTTCTTTTTGGACAATTACATCTAGAGCAGTAGTTGCTTCGTCAGCAATTAAAAGTTTAGGTTTACAAACTAATGCCATAGCAATCATTATTCTTTGACACATTCCGCCTGAAAGTTGATGAGGATATGAATTCATTACTCTTTGAGCGTTAGGAATTTGCACTTTTTCCAAAATATCAAGAGTTTTTTGATAAGCTTGGGTGTAATCAAGTTTTTGATGGAGCATTAGAACTTCTATAATTTGATTTTTGATTTTAAAAACAGGGTTAAGGCTAGAAATGGCATCTTGGAAAATCATAGCAATTTCGTTTCCTCTGATTTTTTGCATTTCTTTTTCACTAAATTGAGAAATAATACGATTTTCAAAAGTAATTTCGCCTTGGTAAATTTTTTGGTTTTTTTCAAATAATTTGAGAATAGAAATTGCAGTTTGGCTTTTACCGCTACCAGATTCTCCAACTATTCCTAAAGTTTTGCCTTTTTGGACTTCAAAAGAAACACCACGAACTGCTTTGATTAGACCTTTTTGGGTTTCAAAATAAGTATGTAGATTGCTAACCTTTAATAAACTCATATTTTACTCCTTTATATTTTAGTAGCTTTATTTTTTAAAGTGCAAGAAATAAAATGATTAGGGGCTACTTGATACCAATCTAGGTCTTGTTTTTGAGTGTGAAATAAAAATCTAAATTTGTTAGTTTCGTAGGTGATTGGCATTTCTTCTAAAGCTTTATTTTGAGTTTTTAATTTAGGAATAGCATTTAGAAGTTGTTTGGTGTAGGGATGATAAGGCTTTTTAAAAAGGCTTTCTGAAGGTGCTATTTCAATTACTTTTCCTAAATGCATTACACAAATGCGGTCACTTAAAAAACGAGCAACTCCTAAATCATGAGTAATAAACAAGAAAGTTAGTTGGTAATCTTTTTTTAAATCATTTAAAAGGTTTAAAATTTGGGCTTGAATTGATACATCTAATGCTGATACTATTTCATCACAAACAACAAATTTAGGTTTAATAATTAAAGCTCTTGCAATTGCAATTCTTTGTCTTTGTCCTCCTGAAAGTTGATGAGGATAACGGTCATAAAGAGAAGTATCAATGCCACATTTTTTCATGATAGCTAGAACCATTGTTTTATATTTGGGGTCTTTTTTGCCTTTTGTCATTTTGTGGATTAAAAGTCCTTCGCCAATGATATCTGATATTTTGAGATGAGTGTTAAGAGAAGAAAAAGGATCTTGGAAAATAATTTGTAAATCTTTTCTTAAAAAGCGCTTTTCTTTATTACTTAAAGTAGTTAAATCAATTTCTTCAATGTCTTTTGTCTGTGTTTCCTTAGTTTTGGGGATTGTTTCTTTGTGATAAAAAACATTGCCTGAAGTAGGTTTTACAAGTTGTAGAAGAACTTGTCCTAAAGTTGATTTTCCTGAACCAGAGCCTCCAACTACGGCTAATGTTTCGCCTTTGAAAATGGATAAATTAATATTTTGGTTGGCTTTTATTAAGGTATCTGGTTTTAAAAAGTTTTTTTTGATAGAAAAGTTTTTGGATAAGTTTTTAATTTCAATCAAAACTTGATTTGAGGATGTCATTTTTGCTTCCTTTCTTAGTTTTTTGCTTCATTTTTTGAAAAATTTACTTTTTGCCTTAATCCTTAATTATTATTGTTTTGATAAATTATTATTTAAAATGTTTTTTTAAGAAATTAATATTTATCATAAAATAATAATTACTTTAATTATACACTAAAAAAAATAAAAATGCAAATAGATTTTAAATATTGTTGTAATAAATGATTTTTTTGGGTGGTTTTGGTAAACTGTTTTATTCCTATATTTTTTAAGAAATTTGTTATTATATTTATTTATAAATTATAATTTCATTTTATAATATTTTATAATATCAATATTTTTTTGCTTTAAGAAATTTTTTTATCAAGGGCAATAGTTTTTTTGATTTGTTTGGTAATTTGTTTTTGGTGATGTTTTATTTTGAATTTTCCTTTTTGTTTTTGCCAAAAAAAAGACCATTTTAAAAAGATAGTTTTGAGTTTGGTTTGGGAATTAGTTAGTTTGATTTTAGTAAGTAAGTTTTTTTTGGTTTTTTTGATTTGTTTTTCTATTTTGGTTATTTTTTTGTGATTAGTTTTTTGTTTGTGAGTAAATGATTGGGATATTTTTTCTTTTTGTTTGGTGAAATGTTTAAAGATTTGGTTGTTTTTTTGTTTGATGGCTATTTTTTTATGTTCGAAAAATAATTTGTCTTTTTTTTCAAAATTGAGGAGAGCTTCTTTTTTGAGGTTTGATAGTTTTTGGCGTAATTCTTTTTGTGTTTGGTGCCATGATAAATTAAAATTGATAAGAGCATCACTTATATTTTCGTTTAATAATCCTAATTTTTCTTTCATTAAATTAGTTGTTTGGGTTAAACTTTTTTCTTTGGATTTAATTGTTTTAGTAATTTCTTGTAATAAAGATATTTGATTTTGTTTAAATGTTTTTTCCAAAGAAACATTAATAACATTTTTTATTAATTCATTTTGGTTGCAAAAAACTTTGTTAAGGTGTTTAGTTGTGTTAGTGGTATTTGTAGTTGTTTGAATTAATTTTTGTTCTTTTTTTATTTGTTCTTGGAGCAAAGTATTTAAACATTGATAAATGTTTTTTTGATAATTATTATAGAATAAAATATCTTGGATAACATTTGTGATTGTTTTTTGGCAAGCATTGAAAAAAGATTTGTTTGATATTTTGAAATTGATTAAAGGAGTAAGAGCAATGTTTTTGGAGGCAGGTTTTAAATAGTGCCATAAAGTTAAAAGTTTGGTTATTTTAAGTTTGGTTTTGTTGATTTTTTTTTGGTGTTTGTTAGTTGTTTTTTCTAAAATATGTTGGTGTTTGTTGGTTGCTTTATCTTTTTTTGTAGTGAGGTTTTTGATAATTTTTTCATAACGTTCTTTGTGAGTTTTGATTTGGTATAAAAGGGGATATAGGTCAGTTCCTTTTTGTTTGTATTTGTGAAAAAATCCTTGTATTCCTTTCTTTTTGTCAGTGTGTATTTTTTGATTAAGAAAGGTTAATTGTTTGTCATAAAAAGCTATTATTTGTTCGTTAAGATTAATTTCATTTTGTAGGGTAGTTTGGTTTAATTGGTGTTTTTTTTGTAAAAGATTAATTGTTTGATTAAATTGTTTTTGAATGATAGGAAATAAGTTAGTTTCAATTATAGTTTTTATTTGGTCTAAGATTATTTGTTCGATAAGACAAGTTTTAGTTTGATAATTACTTGTAAAAGTATTAATTTGTAATTGGATTTGTTGTAAAGTTTGTTCTAATAATGTGCTTTCTTTTTGCCAAGATGGAAAAGTGTTGAGTAAATTATTTAAAGTTTGTAAAAGTTCTATATTTTGGGTTTGTAATAATAAATAGATGTCTTTTTGCATTAAGGTGATGTCTTGTAAAAAGAGATGTTTTTCTTTTTCTTGGGTAAGTTTGAAGGTTAGAAAATCATCTTTTTGAAATATTTTATTAAGTGTTAATTGGTTTTGGAAGTTGTTAATTTCTTTTTTTAAAGTAGTTATTTGTTCTAAATAATAATGTTGGATTTTGGTTTTTTCTAATTTTAGTTGTAGGGCAATACTTTTAGTTTTAAGGTCAAATTCTTGTTTTTTTGCAAAGAAATGATAATGATAATCTATTTGGTAATTGTTTTGTTTACGTTGTAAGGCTAAAAGAGTTTTTTGATAAGCAAAGAAAGTTTCTTGATAGTCTTTTTGATTATCAAAGATAGCTGTTTCTTGGAGATGTAAGTTAAGAACTGTTTTTATTTGTTCTTTGATACCGTTTATTTTTTGGGAGAATAAATAATTTTTTTTTTGGTGGATGAGATGATAAATTTTTTCTAAGGTTTGTTGGTAGATGTGTTTGTATTTGTTTTGTTTGTGGTGTTCTAAATGCCACATATTAATTGCTTGTTGGTGTAAAAGATTGATGAGGTGATATTGTTGGCTCCATAAAGATTTTTGGTTTTGGTAAGAAAGGCAGTTTGTTTGTTGTTTGTAAAAAAGAGCTTTTTTGGATGTTTCAATTTGGTAATTGGAAAGAATTGGTATATTTATAAAAGGAAAAGGTCTTATTTGGAGAAAAAAAGCTTGTATTTGTGCTTGGATGATAGTTTTTTCTTGTTGGTAAGCATCTTTGATGGTGTCTAGTTTTTTGTCGTTTATACTTAGTTTATTTTGGTATAGTTTGTGAGTTTTGGTAATGGTTTTTTTATAAGTTTGTTCTTTTGTAGTCTTTATTTGTTCTAAGATGCAAATTGATTTGCCTTTGTCTTTTTCTTGTAAATTAAGAGTTGTTTCTAGTTGTTTTAATAAATTGGTGTTTTTTTGATTGAGGTTAAAATCAGTAGTATAAAAGTTTTGTTTGGATTCTTGGTTTTGTTTTTGGTTTTTGATTTCTAATTTTTGTTTGTCTTTTTCAATTTGAATTAATAAATTATTAATGTTGTTATTTTTGTTGTTGAGATTAGTTATAAGAGTAGTTTCTTTGTGATTGTTTTTTTTAGTAATTTCCTTGAGTTCTTTTTGTAAGATTTCTTTTAATTGGAGGTTTTTATCGTTGTTTTTGTTTTTTTGATAAATAAGTTCTTGGGTTAAAAGAGTTTGGGTTTTTTGTTGTTGTGAGTTGTATTTTTGGAGGATTGTTTTTTTATGGGTTTGGAGTTTTTCTATTTGTGCGTAAATGTTTAATAATATGTGATGGTATTTTTCTTGTAATTTTTTTGTTTGGATATTGTGTTTGTTATTTAGGGTTTGTAGTCTTTGATTTAATTGTTTGTTTTGGTTGTTTGTAATAATGTTTGGGGTTGTGTTTTTTTCTTGGATGTTTTTTAGGTTTGTGATATTATTTGTTAATTGGTATAAAAAAGGAGAGAAAAAATCGCTTGATAATGTTTTATTGCGTTTTAAGAATAAAGCCAAAAATCTATTATAATATGATGACATAAAATTTTTCCTTCAATCTAAATATTGATTAAACAATATAAAAACACTTAATTTTAGTTTATTATTAATTTTTTTTGTAATGTTATATTATTTTGGTTTTTCAAAGAAATAAGTTCTAAATTATTTTATCATTTACCTTTATCATAACATAAACCAAATTAATTTGGGATGTAAAAAAGAACACTTAGCTTTTATATTTAGATCTTAAAAACAAAAAAACTATCCTGAAGGATAGTTTTTTTAATTATTTATATTATTTTTATTTTTTAAATAGTTTATTAATTTAATTTATTTTAAATATGGAAATAATTATTTCTTACGATAAGGTTTATACCAAGTTGTTTTTTTAGGATAGAGATATTTTTGGATTAAAGTTGGTTCATAGTAAAAAATATATAAATTATTGTATTTATTTTTCATGTTTATGATTGCTTCTAAGGTATGTGTTTTATCCTTAATAAATGGCATTTTTCCATCATGATAGATAAATATAATATTTTGGGGACAATTAAGAATTGACTTAGACATTATATTCGCCTTTGTTTTGATTAATTGTTTTGTGAAATGAGACTTTTTTGTAATAATTAGTATCAATATTTTTATGTATAAAGATAAGAGTTTTATTAGTGTTTTTTACTTTAATGTTACGAATTGTATTATTTAGAGTCTCTTTTTTTACTTTTATTTTAAAAGTACTTTTGATTTGATTGAGGTGTTCAAACTGAGCTGTTCCGTTTTTTAATACAACTTTTTATTTTAAAATTGTTCTTTAAGACTAAAAATTAATAGATAATTTCATATCTTTTCAAACTAAAGAAATATTGTTTTCATTCAAAAAAGTGTCTAAACTTTTTTTGATAATTCTTTGGTTTCAAAAGATATTTTTTTAAATATTTTATCTTTACACTATCTAGTTAGGTAAAAAAAGTTAAAAAGTCGTTAACAAAATGAAAAGAAAATAATATTTGATATAAGTTTAACATTTTTCTTAAAAAAAGCGCACTAAAGCAACCTTTTTTCAAGGTTATATTGTTTTATATTTATTCAACTCAAAATTTATCTCAGATTTTGAATATATTGATATGGAGTTGAATGGTTTAATTTACTTAAAATCCACTTAGTATTCCAAAATTGAGGAAATTGATTAATTAATTTTTTCATTTTGTTAGGAGATTTTTGAAATAAAAAAGGATTTTGATGTTGTAAGATTGTTTTCATTTGGCCGAAAAAGTTTTCAATGACGGCGTTGTCTCGTGGGGTAGCTTTTCTTGACATACTGATTAAAAAACCTTTTTTCGTTAAAGTTTGTTGGACTTTTAAAGATTGATAAATTTTTCCTTGATCGGAGTGAATAATACAAGGATTAGTAATTTTTGGAAGTTTTTTAATAGTTTTTAAAACTAATTCTTTATTTTGTTGGTTGGAAGTGTGAGAAGCAATGATTTGGTTGTTAAAAGAGTCAATGATACAAGAAAAATATAAAAAACCTTGAGAAGTTTTAAAATAAGTGATATCAGTAAAAAGTTTTTGTAAAGGGGTTGTTGATATAAAATCTTGATTGATTAAATTAGGAATTATTTGGAGATGATTTGTTAAATTACGGTAAGTAAAGTTTTTTTTAGGTCTTAAACAACAACAAATATTATTTTTTTTCATAATGAGATAAACTTTTTTCTTAGTAATGAATTCATAAAAGTTTTTTGGTATAAATCAGTGATTTTGCGATGACCGTAAAAATATTGATGATGTAAACATAAAGCTTCTATTCTTTTTTCTTGTAAAAAGTATTTTTCTTCTTTTTCTTTTAGTTTATCTTTTATTTTTAACCAATAGTAATAAGTACTTCGTTTAATTTGGATTGTTTTTAAAATGGTGGTTAAATCAAGATTTGGATTGAATTGGTTCACTAAATAAAAAACCATTTTTTTATCAATTTTTTTAATCTTTTCAATAATTTTTTGTAATAATTTAATTTTTTGTTTTAATTTTTGCATCTTAATACCAATTATCTTAGAAATTATTTTAAATATATTTATATATTAACTATTATAACTCTAAAATCAGTTATATATAAGCACTTCAAGCGTTAATCTTTTTTGTTTTTTAAAAATACATATATAAATACTTGGTAAGGCTATTAACTTAAAATTAAAGTTGATTTAATGATTGAAATAAAATTAAAAAAATAAAATTACCAAAAAAAGGAGTTTTTTTATATCGATAAATAATAATGATTAAAAATGATAAACTCGATAATATCAAATATCGATTATCATTATCATTATCGATATAAAATATAAATATAAAGTATCACTCTTTAAATAGGTTAATCTTTATATAGGTTTTTTAAAGAGGCAAATGGTAATAAAGTGGTAATAAAGTGGTAATAAAGTGGTAATAAAGTGGTAATAAAGTGGTAATAAGATGGTAATAAGATGGTAATAAGATGGTAATAAGATGGTAATAAGATGGTAATAAGATGGTAATAAAACGGTAATAAAGTGGTAATAAAAAGGTAACTTAATGGTAATAAAAAGGTAACTTAATGGTAATAAAAAGGTAACTTAATGGTAATAAAATGGTAATTTTATAAATTATTTATTTGTTTTTAATTCTTTTTTATTTAAATTTGATAAATAACCAGAACGTAACTTTTTCACCCGATAACCTTGTTTGGCTTTAGTTAAGAAGAAATGAATATATTTTAAATCTTCTTGGTGATAATAGATGATGTTTAAGCCTTTTTTGTAGTTAGTTTTAATGGTTTTATTATATTTATCTCGCTTTTGAGAGTCTAATTGATATAATTGTAAAGTTTCTAATTTATTTACATCAATTTTGCCAATTAATTCTTTGATGTTGTTTTTAGATTCATTTTGATAATTGATTTGGAAAAGAGGATAAAGGTGTTTAAGGGGGTTGTTTTGGCTTTTAAGAGGGGTTAAATCAGAAAGTAATGGTTTACTATTACTAGAAGAGAAATTATCATTAATTAAGGTAATTTTCGTTTGTTTAATTTCTTCTAAGATTTGTAGGTCGACAAAGAGAGTTTGGTTTTTCGGACGGTAATTAGCTTCTTGGTAGGTATTTTTCTTTTTAGAATGAGAGATAATAGTGAGATTGATTAAATCTTCTTTTAATATTTTTAAAAAGTTTTTAATTTGAGTTAAATCGTTAGGGGTGGTTTTCGTATTCCAACCCCCGATTCTAATTTCTTGACTGGTATCATTCATTTTTAATTTCTCCTTTTAATTATTCGTTAATAATTTCTACTTTATCTTTACCAAAAAAATGAATGGCTAAATCGACTATGATTTTTTTTCTAGCCTCTTCATAAGTAATATATGGGTCTAAAAAACATTTTTGATAAGCTGTTTTGCCATATTGACGTAATAAATCATCAACATCTTTACAAGTTTCATCATATGGTGGTAAAATCCTGCGGATTTCATAAGGGATTTGATTTAATTTTAGTTGTTTTCCTAAGACTTCACTGCGTTTTCTCCCTGTTTCGTCGTTGTCTAAGACGATAATAACTTTGATGTTTTCTTTTTTGAGGATTTCTATTTGAGCTTGAGACAGTAATTGAGTAACACAAATGAGACCGACCACGTTCTTAATTCCATATTGATAACAACTTATAACATCAAAAAAACCTTCATGAATGATGATGGTTTTTGTTTGTTTAATATATGGTAAAGCTTCAAAAAAACGATAACTGAAATAAAAAGTGGGTGTTTGACTGAAATTCGTTAAAGATTGGTATTTGGGTTGGAAATAACTAGTCTCGCGAAAATGGTTTTGATAAAAATGAAAAGTTTGATGATAACCATTTTCAATAGGGATAATGATGGAACCATGAAAAGTATCATGATAGTATTTTGTTCCTTGATGGTTGGTTTTTTCTTTAATAAAACCATAATCTAACAATTGATCAATGTTAATGTTTTTCTTTTTTAAAAAATTGATGAATCGAAAAGATAAAGGTTTATTAGATAAAGGGGCATATCCTAATTTAAATTCTTTAATGGTTTCTAGTGTTAATTTTCTTTTTTGGGTTAAATAAATTAATCCTGGTTGACTTTCTTCATTTTTGTTAGTCATTAATAAATAATGATAATAATCTCTAATTTGATTAAATAAGGGCGAGATTTCTTTAAATAATTGTTTTTTGATGAGTTGGATGCGGGTTTCATCAATTGGATGAGAGGTTTTGGATTGATATGGTTGTTTAAAAGGATTAGGGGTTATTTTATTGCTTTCTTTGGCTTGTTGGTTTAAAGTTTTAAATTCTTGTGTTTGCATAAAATGATAAATTCTAGTAATAACCTCAGGAAAGTTTTTAATTCTTCTTATTTCTTGATAAACATCAATTACGTCATAATCTCGACCACATTTCCAACAATGAATATTGTTGTTTTTATTGATATGACAAGTTGTTGGATTTTGACCTTGATGGATGGGGCAAGGGAAACGATATTTGTCGTTGAAGTTTGGTGGGAGAATATTTAATTTTTTTAATAAAACCGACATAGGGAAATTAGTTTTGATGTGGTTAATTTTAGTTTGATTATTCATTATTTACTCCTTAAAAAGTTTCGATTTGATAAGGTAAAACATAACCGATTTCTTGGAAGGTTTGCGTGGTCATTTCAAAATGATAAACTAAGGTTTTTTTAGTGCCACTGCGATTTTTTTTGATATTTACTTCGATGATTTTTTGATGATCGTTGTCATCAGCTTCTAAATATAGTTGATTTAAGGTTGAATTATAGATATTTAAGAGTTTTGTTTTATCTTTTGATAGTTTGGGTTGGAATTCAGACATCATTAAGATGATATCGGAGTTAGTTTCGATCCCTCCTGAACCTTTTAAAGCGGTGATTTCAGGGGATTTACCGTTATAATTAGAATAAGTATCGCGAGAAAATTGAGAGAGAATGATAATCACGATGTTTAATTCAATCGCTAATTGTTTTAATTTAGTCATAATTTCGTCAATGGCGAGGCGGTCATTTTCTAAGTGATTGGATGATTTAGTAATTTGAAGGTGATCGATAACGATGATTTCTACTTTTTGTTCTAAATGGAGACGATAAACTAAATCAATGATATAATCTATTTTTTTAGTTTTATCATAACTAAAGGATAAATTAAGTTTAGAAAAGAATTGTTTAGTTTCACTCATCCTTTCCATGTAGGTTTGTTGTGTGATACTTGAATCTTCCAAATTTTTATCTAAAATAACATCTAAAGGAATTTGAGTGATGTTAGCTAATAACCGAATTAAATTTTCTTCTAAGGTCATTTCAAAAGAAAAAACCAACACGTGAGGGTAATGTTGGGTTTCTTGATACTTAGTTTTGGCAATATCTAACAGCAAATTATAAACAAAAGTGGTTTTTCCTAACCCTGTATAACCGCCAATGGTGATGATTTGACCTTTTTTAAATCCCTTGGTAGCTTGGTTTAGTCCTTTGAAAGTTTCTGATAAGCGGTAATATTCTTCTTGGATTTTTTGTTTTGATTGATAATCGGTTTCAAAAAATTCAGGATGTAAAGAGACCATTTGGTTTAAATTAAAGAGAGTTTTATCATTTTTATGAGGAATTGAAGAGATAAAATTCCTTAATTTATCAAATATTTCTTGGTAACATAAATTTTTGTGGTAAGGGTCTTGATTATCAAAAGAAGGTTTAATAGTTTTAATTAATTGTTGAAATAGTTTTTCTTGGGTATAGGTATGTTTTAAGTTAGCTAAAAAATCAAGGTTATTTTCCTTACTAAAATCATTATTTAAAAAAGATAATGATTCTTTCGTAAAGTGATCTTGGGGAAAATGGGTTTGAAGATAGGCGAGTAATTCTTTGATAATGATGGGTTTGGTAGTGATTTTGTCCCACGGATGAGATATGGTTCTTTCTAAAAATAAATATCTTAAAGCGTTAAAGATTTTTTGATGATGGGCTTCTTGAAGATATTTAGGGTTGATTATTTGACAATAAAGGTTTAATTTTTCCCATTGGCCTTGTTCGATATAATTAATGATTTGGGTTAAGGCTTTTTGTTCATTGGTTAAATGATTCATTATTTTACTCCCTATTTTTAATTAAATTAATGTTGTTGAAGGGGATGAAGTTTCTTTGGATGAGGTTTTTAAAAAAAAGATTAGCTTCGGGAGAAAATAAATTAATGACTTGATTGATGCCTTGAACTTTTCCATTTTTAATTTTGTTGTTGAGCCTTTGGGATTCGATAGCATCATTAGTTAATAAATAATATTCAAAACGAGTATCTAGTTTTTTGAGTTGTTGAGCTTCGATAATGGCTTGTTTATAGCGTTCACGAAGACATGTTTTGAAATTGAAGGCAATTATACGCTTATTTTCAGAAAATAATACTAAATCAAATTTAATATCTGAGATGAAGAATAAATAGGATTGTGGATAAAGATTTGTTATTCCTTTTTGATGAAAATATAACAAAATGAGATATTCATTGATTTTTCCGCGGATTGCTTTTTGGCTTTGGGAGTTATAGTTGTTATCAGTTAAATAATTATCAAGAAGAGAGTGATGATGAATCATATATTTATTAAAAGTAAATGAAAATGATGTTTGATAAAAAAGTTTTTTTAAAATATTAACACATTGAGCGTTAGTGTTAAATTGTTTAATGTGGTAAAAACTGGTATTTGTTAACATCTTTGATTATTCCTTTCTTAATTTTTTTGGTTTTCCAGGTAATAGTCCCATCAGGTTTAAGAGTTTTAATTTTTCCATTATGGTAATAAAAATAAAGATTACCATTTTTACATTTTTTCTTAATAACAATAGCCATTAGATTTCTCCTAAATATTTCATAATTTTTTGAATATTAGATGGAATGTGGTCGGTTCCGTTTAAGATTAATTGTTTAATGTCACGAGTGTAATGAGTGAGATAATGTTTGTATCCTTGGCACACGGTTTGAAAATAAGTTAATGATTTTCTTTCAATCAGATCTCTTTGGTGGTTTTTTTGTTTTTTCTTTCTGGTTTTTCCGATTTGAGGGTCAATCTCTAAATAAATTAATAAATCAGGTTTTTTTAAAATAGTTTCATGATTGATATTGAAAATTTGTTTTAAAGGTAAATTAGTTAGTTTCTTTTCCTTAGAAAAGGGAAATAATTGGTAAGCATAAGTAGATGGTAACCAACGGTCTAAGATGATTAATTGGTTATTTTTAAATAATTCTGCTTGGATTTGAGTCATATTCGCGAGACTTAAATAAAAACGCGTGAGATAATCTACTTGTGAAAAATTTAAAAATAAATCTCTAATTTCCTTCCCAATAGAACTACTTCCTAACCCTTGATACAGCTGATGAGGGGTTTTTAATTGGAGTTGAAGGGCATGAATAAGAGAAGTTTTACCGCTACCGTCAATGCCTTCAAAAACGATTAATTTCATCATTGATTTCTCCTTTGATTTTTATATTTGGATATAAAAAAAAGACCTTCAATTTGAAGGTCTAAAAATATGAATAAATTATTTGATTTTGCTTAATTGTTTTAAATAAGTGGTTTTTGTTAATTCTTCTGTAACTTTATTTAAAAGTGCTAAGTATTTTTGACTGTCTTGAATCATTTTGATGATAAAGGTTTTATTTTGGTAAATACGGACTACATGATAGTTTTGGTCATTAAAATAAACTAAAAAGTAAGCGAAGTTAGCTTGACTACAATATAGTTGACATTGAACTTGGGCCCAGTAGTATTTGGGGATATTTTCGAGCTGAGGGTGAGTTAAAAAATGAGTCCAAGTGGATGAGACTGCTTGATTTTCGTTCACATAAGGACATTTAATTTCTAAAACAGCTTGATGTTTTTCGTTGTAGCCATCCAAAGAAGCCGAAAACATTTTAACCTTGTCATCAGTGAAAATGGTGTCTTCGAAAGTTAAATTGGTTTTTTGATTGAAAAATTCTCTAGCGATAGGTTCCATTTTTTGGCCATGGAGAGTGTATTGATTGGAAGTAAAAGTCGTGCCAAAGAGTTTATCATGAACTAATTGTTTCATCGAACGAAAAGGATCTAACCCCGTAATGGAAGCGATTTCGGAAGCGTTAATATATTTTTTGCGATGTTGATACCATAATTTGGTGTGTTGATTTAAGTTTTTGATTTGCATAATAATCATTCTTTCTTAAAAAGTTTTTTCTTAAAAAGTTTTTGAAATAATAAGAAAAGATATTTTCCTAAATAATAAATAAATTTAATTATATGATAAAGACATTTAAAAAGAAAATCAATTAGATATAAAAGATGAGGAAGAAATAATAAAATAATTGTTAATAAACCTAAATTTAACCATTGATTTTGATAAGTAAAGAAATAATCACTTATAGTTTTAAGGTTATTATTAACCTTAGTTAACCAAGTATTAATTAAATTCCACATGATAATTAAAGTCGCTTCGTGGTTAAATGTTGATAAAATTGAACCACTATTCCTTGTTTTAATTGGTGAATACTTAGTTTGACGGTGAAAAGATAGAATTTAATGACATAATAAACGATTATAATTGGAATAAATAAAAGTAAAATGATGATGAAAAAGATGAGATTACTAGGTAAAGATTGAAAGATTTTTTTGATGAACATGGTTTTTGGTTTCCTTTCCAAGTTGTTGTATGTTGTTAAATAAAAAAAAGACCCTGATGAGGGTCTTGGTTTGCTTTTAAAAAAATTAATTTTAAATTATTTTTTTAAATTATCAGGTTTTTTGGAAGAAGAACCTTTTTCATGAGTTTTAGTTTCTTTAATTTTTTCTTCTAATGTTTTTCTTATTGCTGGATCAGATAACATTTGAATAATTTTATTCCTTTCTTCTTCTGAATAATTTTCAAGAGTATTATATAATTCGTAATATTTTTTTACATTATCTTTTACTTCTTCCTTGGATGAAATTATATCTTTTCCATGTTTTTTAGGCGCAGCCATTACTTGATGAAAATAATTAGTAATTAAGAACATTTCTAAAACTATAAATAGCAAAATATTCAAGAATAATAAATTATGTTTAAATTTAAACATTAATTAAAAACCCCTTTTATTAATTCAGAAAAAATTATTTTTGTTCATATTGCCAAAAAATATACATATTTTCAGCTCCATTACCCATTTGTTTTAATTCTTCTAAAGTATATTTATCATCTTCATCGTCTCTTGTATTATTATCAAAAAAAACACCTAATAAATTATGAGGTGGATTTTTAATTTTCCATATCATTGCAAATTGTGCTATATTTCCATTATAACGTGGACCAGTTAGTGTAAAATCAAAATATTGTGAAAATGGTTGAAAATTTTTAATACTATTAATATCTGAAAAAGTTATATTAACGATTCTCATATCACCAACACGCTCTTCATGAGGGGCCGCTATCACTTGATTATTATTAGTAATTAAAAAAAATCCTAATAAAATAAATATAAATATATTCAAGAATAATAAATTATGTTGAAATTTAAACATTAATTAAAAACTCCTTTTATTTTATTCCTGGAATTTAAAGTTGATATTTTTATGTCCATCCAGGTTGATTTTTTCCATTTTTAACCTCTTAACTTTATCATAATTATGTTTATCTTGGTAAAGAGATAAAGTTTTACGGACAGGGTTGAAGTGGAGATGGAAATTGGTTAATTCGAAATCAGAGTTAAGAACAAATGCACGACCAAGGTAGTAATCTTTGTCGTCTTCTAAGAAGTGTTTTGGACCTTTGTATTTAAGAATTAATTTGTTGTAACCTGGGCCTTTGTGTTCGTGTTTTTCGAAATTAACATAATTATCTAAATAACTGTCATCTTTGTTATAGAAATGAGCGCTGTTAAAGCCGTTTAAAGTGGTGTAATTATAGGTATCACCATCTTTATTCCAACGGTCGAAAGGATGACGGTCTTTGATGTAACTAGCGAGGTTAGTGGGTTCTTTTTGAGTTTCACGACGATTTTCGATCAGCTTTAATTCTTTTCTTAATTCTTCTTCTCGAGCTGGAAGAATTTTAAGTTCATTTTTAATATAATTAATTTCTTGGTTTTTATCTTTAATCGTTTGTTCGTATTTTTCTGGTGTTTGATTTAAAGTAATTAATTCTTGTTCTAATTGAGCGATTTTGTTTTCTTGGTGGATTTTAGTTAATTTAGTTTGAATTTGTTCTAATTCAGATTTGATGCCAGAACATTGACGAACATAATAATCAATTCCATTTAAACCATCAAAGGTATAGAGACGTTCAACTTTAGTTTCATCTTTGGGTTTATCTAAATATTGAAGGATTCCTTCTCGCCATTGAGCGTATTGATTTTCACAAGCTTCTCTTCTTTTTTTAACTTGTTGACGATCAGGTTTTATTTTTAATTTTAAATTTAAGACTTCTTCGATATCAGAAGGCAACATGACGGCGTGAGTTTGAGGGTTTTGTTGAGACCATTTAGCCGTTTTTTTGTAAGCTTCTTCGATGATCGTGGTTAAATCACGGTTAGAGAGGTTTTTTCCTTGACATAATTGAGTAATCTCTTTTAAAGCTAAGAAAGTATGATAACTAATTTGATAAGGGGTGATAATATGTTTTAAATAACCTTCAATTTCGGAATCTTTTAAATGACCGATATAGATTTCTTTACTAAAACGACTGCGTAAAGCCGTATCAATTTTATGAAGGTTATTAGTCGCTCCCATTAAAACAATTTTTTTATTACTACTATTAAAACCATCTAATTTATCTAATAAAGTATTAATCACATTGACTCCTCCTGAAGAAATGTTGGAATCATTACGATTTTCTAATCCTTCAATTTCATCAATAAAGATAATGGTTTTATCATGACTTTCTGCTTCTTGCCACACTTTCTCCACTTCTTTTTCTCCTTCACCGATGTATTTTTGTCTAAATTTAGCAGGAATTAAATTAATAAAGTGAACGTTAGCCTCGCCACAAAGAGCTTTGATTAAAAAGGTTTTTCCTGTTCCTGGTGGACCATAAAGTAAATAACCTTTGGGGCGGACTTGATCGAAGTTAATTAAAGTTTGATTGGTTTTAAAATAAGTTAATAAATCTTCTAATTCTTCTTTTTCTGTTTCCATGCCGTAAACGTCTTTGAATGTCACTTGTTTTTTAGTATGAGGAAGAGGTTTGTTTTCTTTTAAATGATTTAATTGGGTTTGTAAATTATTCTTTTGTTTGTTAAAATAAAGTTTTTGACCTTCTAAGAAAAGGTTAAAACCATTTAAATTTTTTAATTCAGTTTGGTTTTCTCGATTTTCTTTTCGATTTTTTAATTCTTCAAGGTTTTTTTGATTAGCGGCCACATAATTAATTGCTTGTTGAAATTGGGAAATTTGTTGTTGGAGGTTTTCTTGAGTTTGCAGTTGGGCTTTTTCTTGGGCTAATTTTTCTAATGCTGCTTTTTTTTCTTGTTGATTTTGATTTAACGCTTTTCGTTGTTCTATTAAATTATTGACTAAGGTTTGTTGCTTTTGTTGTTGATTTTTTAGTTCTGTTAATTCTTGTTGTTTTTGGGTTTTGATGGTTGGATCTAATTGCGGATTATTAGTTAATTCGGTTTGGAGTGTTTTAATTTTGGTACTAATTTCAGTTAAAATTTTACTATTTTCATCAATTTGGGTTTTTAGTTGATGGTCTTGTTCTTGGGTGGATGATAGCTTTTTAGTTGATTCGTGAGAATGAGTGATTCCAATGATTAATAAAACCAAGAAACCAAAACTTAACAATCCGATTAAACTAAGATAAATTTTTTGCTTTAATGACATAGTTAACCTCCTTTTTTAGGTTATTTTAAAATTAACGTTTTAACTTTGTCTTTGATAGTTTGAGAAAGTTTAAAAGCAACGATGGTTTAGCAGGGATTTTGAGTTTTTTTCCTGTTTGAGGGTTTCTTCCTAAACGGGCTTTTTGGCTTTTTAAAATGAATTTACCAAGTTGGGGTGATAAAATAACCTCTTCGTGGGATGTAATTGCTTCGATTAGAGCATTCTCGAAGATGTGATAAAATTCTTCTGTTTTAATTAAAGAAGTTTCGCTGTCTAAAGCGATTTTTTTAATTAATTCTTTTTTTGTCATTTTTTGATTTCTCCTTTTTTTAAAATATGATTTTGTTGATTAATATTTGTGTGATTTGGTCTAAATTATCTTTTTGTGAGTTAGTTGTGTTAATTATAATATACCTACAATTTGTGTTTTTACAATTTGAATTGTCACAATAATTATGTTGGTTTAAATAATTTTGGCGACAGTTTCAAAATAATTTAAGGGTTTTTGTTCAATGAGGTCTAATTTATGATTAGGTTGGGTTTGTTTACGTTGTAATCCAATTTTAGGGTCAATATCTAGGTAAAAAGTTAATTAAGGTTTAATTAAGAAATGATAAATAATTTTTGATGTTATTTCATCATCATCAATATTATTTCTTTGATAATCCAAAGTGGAATCATACCAACAGTCAACAAGAACAAGATAACCATCCCATAAAGCAGGTATTATTAATTCTTCTTGGGTTTGGATCATGTTGGCAAAACTTAATAAATATTTAGTTTTAGGGCTTATTTTGGATTGATGTAAAAACCAATTTCTTATTTTTTCCCAATGGAACTACTTCCTAAACCTTGAAAAACTTTGACTTTATGTCCTTTGTTAATTAAATATTTTTTTAATTCATTAATTAAAGTAGTTTTTCCACTTCCATCTAGACCTTCAAATGATGAAGATAAAAGGTTCAAATCCTTTATTCAATCTTTAAGTTTTAATTAAATTTAACTATTTTGATATAGAAGAAAATATTTTACTTTTCTTCTAATGTTTGGATATCAAATTCTGTGAATAATTTATCCATATAATCTTCAACAAGCATTAATGAAACCCTTATAGTTGTAATTTGTTCTACAATTTTTAAAATTTTTTGAAATACTTCTTTTTGAATTTCAGAAAATTTTTCTTTTGTTATTGAAAAATTCATAGTTTCAAAATCTCTTTGTGTAATGCCTGTAAAACCACATAAACCATATTGTAGTTTTTCAAAAATTCTTCTAATTCCTAAACCTTCATAGTTATCACCATAGGATTCTAAATTAATCTTTAATTTAGTTAAAAAACCTTCTTTATCCATGATGATTGGTTTTTTGTTATTGTTTTTCATATTTTATTTCCTTTCATATTTTTGATTTTATTGTTTTAAAAAAGGTAAATTTTCTTGAGGTTTATTATCTAAAAAGATCACGTTTTGAAGAATAACTTTTGTCATTGTTCTTGTTTGTCCTTCGTGATTTTTATATTTTTGAATCGATAAACTTCCTTCCCCATATATTTTGGAACCTTTATGTAGATATTTACTCATGTTTTCTGCTAGTTTTCGAAAAGCGACACAAGGGATGAATTGGGTTATATCTTTAAGGTTAACCACTAATTGAAAATCAATTTTGAGGATTTGTTCGTTGTTACTGTTGATGTATTGTTTTTCTAGGTCATGAGTCAGACGACCAATTAATTGAACTTTATTTAACATTTTATTATTTCTCTTTTCTATATAATTTTTTTAATTTCTTAATAGCGATGTTTTTAATTATTGCGATTTGTCTAATCTTTAAATTTAATTGATGGGCGATTTTGGCGTTGGTATAACATCTTTGATAATCTTCGTTGATATTTACTAAAGGAATGCCAAAACTTAAACGGATAATCTGAAATTCGTTTTTACTTAACTTATTCTTCATTTTTTTTAAAAAGATTTCGTGCTTAATTTGTTTAAACCATAATTGATGAGGATTAGGATAATTGAGATGATAAGGTTGATATTTTTCTTCTCGAAAAGAAAGATTATTGGTTTTATTAGTTTTTTGGGGAATTGATGGAGAATGGCTTTTCCTAATTAGTTCTTTGATTTCTGATTTGATGGTGGGAGTGGCATAGGCGATGAAGTCATAACCTAAATCTTGGTAATTATTTAAAGCTTTGATTAATCCTAAAATTCCTTCTTGGTATAAATCTTCTCTTTGAAGTGCTTTAGGGAAATATTTAAATTGTTTAACTATTTTTTTTACTAATGGTAAATGCATTTCGATTAATTGATCGCGAATTGCTAAATTATTTTTATTTTTTAAAAAATCTTTAAATAATTTTTGTCTTAACATTTTATTCCTTCCTAAAAATATTTTTAGAAAAGATAAGAAATTATTTTTTTAGTCTTGAAAAGAAAAAAAGACTAACTATTAAGTTAGTCTTAAAGAATTTTTAAAAAGTAAAAAGTTGTCCAAAGTTTTGGAACACCTCACTTTGTCCAGGTGGGAATCCCAATCCCCTTCAATTTCTACAAGGTGTAATTTTGATCCTTGTTGTTCTTATGTTGGCTCTTCTTGTACTTGTGTTGTTGTTTGTGCTTGTCTTTCTTTTTTTCTCAAACTTATTTTATGCTTGTTTTATAATCATATCTTAATTTAAGATTTGATTGAGCTTTGGTAAAATGAGGGATAATAATAAATAAAGTAAATATTATAATAATTAAAAATAAAAGTGTTTTTTGTTATAAGTATTGGATAAAAACATTTTAGTTAATGCCTTTTTTTAGAAAATTGATAAATTTTTGGAAAAATATCTCCTTCTTTCTTTCTAAAATTGACGGTTTTTTAATTATTTAAGTTAATTATAAAGTATTCATTAGGTTTTTAGTTAGTTAAACCATCAAAAAAGATAAAGAGTTTAAGACATCAAAGACTATTAAATAATTAATAGTCTTTGAATTGATTATTTGATATTTATTTAAGTTAATGAAAGATTATAAAATAATGTTATTAAAGAGTAATTTATTCAATTTATACATGTTTGTTAATGGAAAGTGTTTGTTAGTATGTGTTAGTGTAATTTATTTTGGATTTAGCTGATTGAGCTTCTGTTAGTTTGTTATTTTCTGCAATTACATTACCATTTTCATCCACTACTTCATATTGCATAGTTAATTCAAAATCAGCAGTATCGGTGTTATTTTCAACTAAACCATCAAGAGTTAATAATTCTACTTCTAATTGAACTTCTGCTGAAACAAATTTGTTATCTTTGGTAAGAGCAAATTTGGAGTCTTTGGTATATACTTCAAAATCATTGTTATCTTGTGTTTTAACTTTTACTCCAACTCTAAATTTGTCAGTTTTGTCTACGTCGTTAACTTTGAATGTTGGTAAAAATACTTTTAAGAACCATTTTTTAGTAGTTTCTTTGTTTTCAAAACCTTTTACGGAGGTGAAACATAAAAATGGGATTTCAACAAAATTAATTTATTAAAAAAACTCAAATTAATTTAGTTATATTGTTGTAATTTGACAAAATAATAATTAAAGTAGCAAATAAATAAGAAAAAAGTAAAAAAAGCTCAAAATAGATTGACAAAACAGCTTTTTTAAGATAAAATAAACTTAGGTTTAAAATTAATTTTTGCACGCTTTGGCATGATTATTAATTTTTTAAGCTTGATTAAAGTGCTAATAATAATTTTTGGCAGTTATTAATTGGGTTTTGATTAACCTTTTATTTGTTAAAAGTTTTATTATTATTTATAATAAATGCTAAAAACAAAAAATTATAAAGAAAGGATTTGATAAAATGGCTGTTCCTTTTAGACGCACCGGAAAAACGGCAAAAAGAAAAAGACGTACTCATTATAAGTTAAGCAATCCTGCTTTAGTACTTTGCAAAGAAACTAATACTTTTACTTTGTCTCACAGAGTTACTAAAAATAGTGGTTATTACAAAGGAAAACTTATTTTGGAAAACAAACCTTCTAAATCTCAAAAAACAACTGACAATTAATTTATCATTATTAGACAAATTATTTTGTTTAAATAATTTTTTTCTTAGATGACGATATTGTTTTTTCTTATTTGATATTATTTTAATTTATAGTTTTAATATTATTTTGGATTTATTTATTTTTTGATAGTTACTATTTGATTTATTTTAAAAGAATTATTTTATTTTTAAGTGTATAAGATAAAAAAATAAATAAAATCAAGGAGAAACATAAATGTTATTAAAAAAATCATTATAACACTTTTTACTTACTGTTATTTTTGTATTTTTAAGTGTGTTTGGGTCTTATGTTGTTTTAGAAGCATCAAAAAAATATCAAGAAGCAGATAAGGCATTATTTTCTAAAACTTATAAAGATAATGAAACGAAATTTCAAAAGGAGAATAAATATGAAGATTATATGGCTAATATAGAAACTCTAAAAGATTATCGTGCCAAATTAGAAAAACATGAGAAAGATCAAAAAGCCTCCAAGACAAACAAGAAGTAACTAAAAAACAAGATTTCTTTTTTGTAGAGTTTTTCTTTGTATTGGCGTTAGTAGGATTTAATGGTTATTTCTGTTATTCTAAAGCTAAATCATTTAAATAATTATAAGTAAAAAATATGTCTGATATTAAACAAAACATATCTTCTTTATTAAAAACATAAATTTTTTATTATTAAGTGTATTTGGAATGATTGTTACTTTTTTGATATATACGTTTTTTGAAAATCTAAATACTCAAAAAGTTTTACAACAATATCTAGATTCATTACAATTTAATACAAATATACTATCAAATTATAATTTATTATTACAACTTACTAAAAAACAAATGTATACAAGTTATTTAAAAGTTGTTATATTAGTTATTATTTGGGTTTTAATTATAATATTTAATGGTTATATGTGTTTTGCCAAAATTAACCCTTTTAAACAGTTTTTTAAATTTGTTAAAAAAGTTATCAATAAATATAAATATAAAAATGAACCTTTTCATTAAATCATTTTATCTTTTAATATAAAGATATTTGAATTAACTTAATGAGGATATTTGAATTAACTTATTGTATTTTTTAACAAACAAAATCCAAAATAAATAAATCTTTTCACCATTTTACTTATTTGAAACAGCTTTTTTTATTTTAAAAAACATTATTAATTACTTTTTTAACTTTTGTAATTAAAATGACTTGCAATAAAATCTTTTTTAAGGTATAATAAAAAGGCTTGTTTTAAATATTTTTTCTTTTAATCCAAAAAACAAAACACCAATGTCAGTTGTCTAAGAAAAAAATTATTTAAGCAAAATATTTGTCTAATAGGCAATATTTTCAAACATTTCTAAAAAAGGAGAATATAAGTGAACAAAAAAGAAAAAGAAATTATCAAAATAATTCTAAGAGCCTACGACCATCATTTAATTGATCAAGCAGCTAAAAAAATTATTGATATTGTCACTAAAACAGGAGCAAATATTGAAGGTCCAATACCTCTTCCTACCAGAAAAGAAGTATTTACTGTTTTGCGTTCCCCTTTCGTTAACAAAGATTCAAGAGAACAATTTGAACGACGCACTCACAAACGTTTAATTCAAATTATCAATCCTAATAAAAAAACAATTGAATCTTTAATGCACATTAGTTTGCCACCTTCAATTGATATTTTGTTAAAAAAAACCAATAGCAAAAGCAAAATTTAGGCACTATTCATTTTAATATGAATAAATATTTACTTTTTTATAACCATTTCATTTAAACCATTTCATTTGGTTGAATCACAATCACAATTTCAATCAACTTTTGAAAATCACTTTAAAAAACTTTTTACAAACTTTAAACCAAAATTAAAAAAAGAAAGAGGAAGGACATGGCTCAAGGAATCTTAGGTAAAAAAATAGGAATGACTCAAGTTTTTAACGAACAAGGAGAATTAGTTCCAGTAACAATAGTAGATGTTACACCTAACGTTGTTTTACAACAAAAAAACGTTGACCAAGACGGCTATCAAGCTACTCAAATAGGTTTTTGCGACAAAAGAGAAAAAAACACTTCTAAACCTATGTTAGGAAATTTTAAAAAAGCAACTACTGCCCCTAAGCGCTTCATTAAAGAAATTAATTTTAGTTCGAATGTCAATTCAAACCTAGCTAATTTAGCAGTAGGCGCCCTAATCACAAACGATTTATTTCAAGTAGGTGCTTTAGTTGATGTAACAGGAACTTCCAAAGGTAAAGGTTTTGCTGGTTCTATTAAGAGACACAATCAAAGCAGAGGTCCTGAAAGTCATGGGTCTCGTTATCACCGTCGTCCAGGTTCAATGGGCCCTATTAAAGGTAAATTAAAAGGTAAAAAACTACCAGGACACATGGGACACGAAACTGTTACTATCCAAAATTTAGCTATTCTTTCGGTTGATACTGAAAAAAACTTATTCTTAATAAAAGGCAATGTCCCAGGACCTAATAAAGGTTTTGTAATTATCAAATCTGCTGTAAAAAAATTGACAAAGGAGCAAACGCATGCCAAAAATTAATATTCTTAATCAACAAGGCGACTTCGTTTCTGAAAAGGTTTTAGCAACTACTGTTTTTGACATCAAACCTAATCAACAAGTTTTATACGACGTTGTAAATGCTCAAAGAGCTGCAATGCGTCAAGGCACACATGCTACCAAAACTCGCGCTTTAGTTGCTGGTGGAGGTAAAAAACCATGGAGACAAAAAGGAACTGGTCGTGCTCGTCATGGCTCTATTCGTTCTCCTTTATGGCGTGGGGGTGGAGTTATTTTTGGACCGTCCCCAAGAGATTATTCTGTTAAAGTAAACCAAAAAGTACGTAGTCTGGCTCTAAAATCAGCTTTATCACTCCAAGCTAAAAATAATCAATTAGTAGTTGTAGACAACATTAATTTAGCAACTCATAAAACTAAAGATTTCCAACAAATGTTACAAAAATTAAACATCACTTCCAAATCCTTAATTGTAGTTACTCAAATGACAGAACAATTAGCTTTGGCTTCTCGCAATCTATCTTATATTACTTTAGAAACAGCTTCTCATGCAAGTGTTTATCAAATCCTTAATTGCAAACAATTAGTCCTAACTGCTGCTGCTGTTAACTATTTTGAAGAGGTTTTAAAATAATGAATAAATACTATGATTTAGTTAAAGCACCAATCATTACTGAATTAACTAATAAATTGATCGAAAGACAAAATAAATACACTTTTAAAGTTACCAAAACAGCTAATAAAGTAGAAATTAAAAAAGCTTTAGAAAGCATTTTTCAAGTAAAAGTTTTATCAGTTAACACTCGCAACGTTTTACCACAATTCAAAAGAAAAGGTAAATTCGAAGGCTACACTTCTGGTTATAAAAAAGCTATTTGTAAAGTAGCTCCGGGACAAAAAATCGAAATCCTTGCTAACGAATAAACTCAAACCCAACCAAAACAACGATTAACGATTAAAAAAATACAAGGCAGGTATAAATTATGGCAATTAAAAAATATAAGCCTACTACAAATGGATGTCGTAATATGAGTGTTTCTGCTTTTTCAGAAATCACCACTCAAACTCCTGAAAAAAGATTATTGGTATCTCATAAAGACCAAGCCGGACGCAACAACCAAGGTAAAATTACAGTAAGACATCGTGGCGGCGGCGTTAAAAGAAAATACCGTTTAATTGATTTTAAAAGAAACAAAGATAACATTGTTGGCAAAGTAGCTACCATTGAATACGATCCAAACCGCAGTGCTAACATCGCTTTAATTCACTATGTAGACGGCGAAAAAAGATACATTCTTGCTCCTAAAGGACTTACAGTAGGGATGCAAATTGTCTCTGGTAAAGAAGCAGATATTAAAGTTGCCAATTGCCTTCCTTTAATGAATATTCCAGTAGGAACCACCGTGCATAACATCGAATTAAAACCAGGTAAAGGCGGACAAATTGCTCGTAGTGCTGGTTCTTTTTGTCAAATTATTAGTAGAGAAGACAAATACGTGCTATTACGTCTTCAATCAGGCGAAGTTCGCAAAGTTCTTGGAACTTGTCGTGCTACTATTGGAGAGATCGGCAACGAATCTTATAAACTAATTAATTACGGTAAAGCAGGCAAAAAACGTTTCTTAGGAATAAGACCAACAGTAAGAGGTTCTGCGATGAACCCGAACGATCACCCTCATGGCGGTGGTGAAGGTAGAGCTCCTATTGGACGAAAATCACCAATGACACCTTGGGGCAAAAAAGCTCGTGGGGTCAAAACTCGTGACCGTAAAAAAGCATCTAATGCTTTAATTATTAGACGTCGTACAAAATAAGGAGTTGTTAATATGCCACGTTCAGTTAAAAAAGGACCTATTGTTGCTAACCATCTATTAGCAAAAATAGAAAAACAAAAAAACTTAAAAAACAAAAAAGTGATCCAAACTTGGTCACGAAGTTCTACAATCACACCTATTTTTGTAGGACACAAAATCGCTGTTTATAACGGACGCGAACACATTCCAGTCTACATTACAGAAAACATGGTAGGACATAAGTTAGGTGAATTTTCCCCTACACGTACTTACCGCGGACACAACAAAAAAGACAAAAAAATGCAAAAAAAATAAAATAATGGGAAGGAATAACTATGGAAACCAAAAACGCCAAAGCGATTGCTAGAAAAGTTTCAATCGCCCCTCGAAAAGCACGTTTAGTTGTTGATTTAATTCGAGGAAAAAATATTGCACAAGCCCAAGCCATTTTAACTTTTACCCCTAAAGTAGCTGCTCCCGTTATTTTAAAACTTTTAAACAGTGCTGTTTCCAATGCTGTTAATAATTTAAAATTAAACCGCGAACAACTTTATGTTAAAGAAGTTTTTGTCAACGAAGGTTTGCGTTTAAAACGTATGTTTCCAAGAGCTAAAGGTTCTGGTGATATGATTAAAAAAAGAACCAGCCACATTACTTTAGTAATAACTTCTAACACAAACTTGCAAACATCAAAGGAGGAAGAACAAAGTGGGTCAAAAAACTAATCCTAACGGCTTAAGATTAGGCATTATTAGAACTTGGGAATCTCAATGGTGTGTTAATGATAAAGAAATTCCTAATTTAATTAAAGAAGATTTTTTAATTCGTAAACTAATCAATAATTTTACTAAAAAAAGTGCTATCAGTCAAATTGACATTGAACGCCTAAAAGAAAAAAATAAAAACCGTATCACTATTTCTGTCCACACCGCTAAACCAGGCGTTATTATTGGAAAAGATGGCGATACACGCAACAAATTAGTTGCCAAACTCAAAGAACTTACCCAAAAAGACGTTAATCTTAACGTGTTAGAAGTTAAAAACTCTGATAAAATCGCTTTATTAATTGCTCAAAATATGGCTGAACAACTAGAAAATCGTATGTTTTTCCGCCGTGTTCAAAAAATGGCAATCCAAAAAGCCCTAAAAGCTGGTGCCAAAGGAGTAAAAACTTTAATTTCTGGTCGTTTGGGTGGTGCTGAAATAGCTCGTAGCGAAGGACATGCCGAAGGCAGAGTTCCTCTACACACTCTAAGAGCAGACATCGATTACGCTGCTGTTGAAGCTCACACTACTTATGGAGTTTTAGGAATTAAAGTATGGATTTTCCACGGTGAAGTTTTACCAGGACAAACCATTCTAGACACTAGAAAACCGTTTGCTTCCCAATCTTCTAACACTCCTAACAGACGCCCTCGCAATTTCAAAGGAGGCAACAATAATCATGTTAATGCCAAAAAGAACTAAATATCGTCGTCCTCACCGCGTTAGTTTTGAAGGAAAATCCAAAGGTAAAAACGTTATTGCCAACGGAAACCACGCTTTGGTTGCCAAAGAAGGTGCTTTTATCACTAACAAACAAATTGAAGCCGCTCGTATTGCAATGACACGTTACATGAAAAGAACAGGAAAAGTTTGGATCAACATTTTCCCACATCTATCCTTAACTAAAAAACCTTTAGAAGTAAGAATGGGTTCTGGTAAAGGTTCTCCTGAAGAATGGGTAGCTGTGGTAAAAACAGGTAAAGTTTTGTTCGAAGTTAAAGACACCACTAATTCTTCCAAAGTAGAAATGGAAGCTTTAAGACTTGCGTCTCACAAACTACCGATTAAAACTAAAATCGTTAAAAAAGGTGCTGAAGTATGAAAACTCAAGAAATTTTAAAATTAAATCCAGAAGAATTAGAAAACAAAGTAGACAAGTTAAAACAAGAACTGTTTGATTTGCGTTTTCAATTAGCTTTAGGCAAACTCACTAACACTGCCAAAATCAAAAAGCTTAAAAAAACCATTGCTCGCATCAAAACAATCCTAAACCAAAAAAGCAATCAACAAACAGCCACTACTCCAACTTTTGTCACTTCCACTGCCAAACCTGTTTTAGCAAATCAAAGCCCAACCCCACAACCAACTACCCCTGATTTAGATGACACTGTAGAAACTATCAAGGAGGAACAACAATAATGCAACGCAATTTTAGAAAAACTTTCGTAGGTAAAGTAGTTTCAGATAAAATGGATAAAACCATTACTGTTATTGTTGATATTTACAAAAAAGACCCTTTATATGGCAAAAGAGTGAAACAATCGAAAAAATTCCACGTCCATGATGAAAATCAAGAGGCCAAACCAGGCGATTTAGTTAATTTTATGGAAACAAGACCTCTTTCTAAAACTAAAAGATTTCGATTATTCAAAATTCTTTTCCATGCAAAGAGCGCAAAGTAAGGAGATTTTGAGATGATTCAACGAGAAAGTCGTTTAGTTGTAGTTGACAACAGCGGCGCTAAAGAAGTTTTAGTTATTGGTATTTTAGGAGGCACTCGTCGTAGTCATGTAAATATCGGAGATATTGTATTAGTAACTGTTAAATCAGGTTCTGGTACAGTTAAAAAACATGACGTTCTAAAAGCTGTCATTGTACGCACCAAAAAAGGTCTAAGACGTAAAAATGGCTCTTACATTAAATTTGACGACAATGCTGTAGTACTTTTAAAAGAAGATTTAAATATTATTGGCACCCGTATTTTTGGTCCAGTAGTTAGAGAATTGAGTGATAAGAAATTTTCCAAAATAGTTTCTTTAGCCCAATTAGTTTTGTAAGGAGACAACTCAATGCGTATTAAAGTAGGAGAAACAGTAGCTATTTTAGCTGGCAAAGATCGTTTTGTAACAGACGAATCAGGTAAAAAAATGACTAAAACAGGCAAAGTATTAAAAGTTTTTACCAAAACTCAAAAAATTATTGTTGAAGGTGTCAACATCAAAACCAAACACCAACCCCCTTCCCAAAACGAAGAAAAGGGCACCATCGTTAAACAAGAAGCTCCCATTCATGTTTCTAATGTAGCTTTAGTTTGCCCCCAAACACAAACTCCCACTAAAGTAGGAATTCGCATACAATCAGGTAAAAAATTTCGTTATGCTAAAAAATCAAATCAAACATTAGACGAAAAAAATTAAGGAGGCTTTGCATCAATGTCAATGAAAAAAGAAAATACTCTAGACTATTCCAAAATCACTGCCACCTTAATGAAAACTTTTAATTATAAATCCGTTATGCAAGTCCCAAAAGTAGAAAAAGTTGTCATCAATATGGGCGTAGGCGATGCTATTTTTAATGTTAAAGTTTTGGATGATGTAGTAGAAGAATTAAAATTATTAAGCGGACAAATCCCTGTTATCACTAAAGCCAAAAAAGCTATTTCTAATTTCAAATTACGTGAAGGCATGCCAATTGGAACTAAAGTGACTTTAAGAGGAGCCCGCAAAGAGGCGTTTTTATACAAACTAACTCGTTTAGTTTTCCCCCGCGTAAGAGATTTTAGAGGCATTTCTGGTAAATCTTTTGACGGCAGAGGTAATTACGCTCTAGGATTAAAAGAACAAATCGTTTTTCCAGAAATTAATATCGACAAAGTTAAAAAAATTCGTGGCATGGATATCATCATTGTAACTACTGCCAAAAATAACACTCAAGCCAAAAAGCTTTTAGAGCTTTATGGTATGCCGTTTAAAAATTAAAGGAACTATTACTTATGGCTAAAAAATCCAAAATCGTAAAAGATCAAAAACAAAGAGAGCTAGTTTTAAAATATGCCAAACTACGCTTAGAACTTAAAAAAAAAGCTGACTATGCTGGATTGTCTCAAATTCCTGCCAAAGCATCACCTGTACGTTTAAAAAACAGAGATTCTATTGATGGAAGACCACGCGGATACATTCGTAAATTCGGCATTTCCCGCATTAATTTTAGGCAGTTAGCTCATCAAGGTAAATTACCTGGAGTCAGAAAAACCAGTTGGTAAAGGTAAAAAGGAGGCTCAAACATGGTTATGACAGACCCTATTGCAGATATGCTGACACGCATTCGTAATGCCAATCAAATGTCACATTTAAAAGTGTTAGTACCTGCTTCTAAGTTAAAATTAGAAATTTTAGCAGTTTTAAAAAAAGAAGGTTTTATTAAAGATTTTTATCTACCTCAGTCATCTCGCGAAATAATTATTAGTTTGAAATATGCTCCCAACAAAGAAAGAGTTATTAAAGGCTTAAAAAGAGTTTCCAAACCAGGACTTAGAGTTTATGCATCAGCAGAACAAATTCCTAAAGTGCTCAACGGTTTAGGAGTCGCTTTGGTTTCTACTTCTAAAGGAATTCTAACAGACGCTCAAGCTCGCCTTTCTCAAGTTGGTGGCGAAGTTTTAGCTTATATTTGGTAATTAATTGCCAAATCAAAAGTAGTTAAAGGAGATAAAGGAGAAAATTATGTCACGCGTAGGAAACAAAGCAATTGAAGTCCCTAATGCGGTTAAAGTTGATATCAAAGATAGAAATTTTATCTCAGTTGAAGGCCCTAAAGGAAAATTAGAATATCAATTCAATCACAAATTAACAATCACTAATGAAAACAAAGTCATCACAGTAAAACGCCCTAATGATGAAATTTTTATGAAAAAAATTCACGGCACCACTAGAGCCTTACTTTCCAATATGGTAGAAGGCGTAAGCAAAGGCTTTCAAAAAACCTTAAAAATTGTAGGGTTAGCTTATCGTGCTCAAATTAAAGATAAACAACTAATTTTATCTTTGGGTTTTTCTCATCCTGTAAGCGTTGCCATTCCTGATAATCTAGAAGTGGTAGTTAACCAAAACACAGAAATTGTTATCAAAGGAATTGACAAACAACTTGTCGGCGAATTTGCTGCCAAAAACGTAAAACTACGTAAACCAGAACCTTACAAAGGTAAAGGAATCCGCTACGTAGGACAATACGTTAGACAAAAAGCTGGGAAAAGTGCTAAAAAAACAAGAAAGGACTAAAAATAAGTTATGATAACCAAACAATCCTCTAACGTGCTTCGTAAAAAACGTCATCTTCGCCTTAGAAAAATTGTTTCAGGCACATCACAAAGACCACGTTTAAATGTTTTTAGATCTAATAAATTTCTTTATGTGCAAATAATTGATGACACCCAACAAACAACTCTATGCAGCGCTAATAGCAAAGAAGCCAATGTTTTGGGATCCAACATCAAAGCCGCTGAAGCAGTAGGCGCTCTTATCGCTAAAAAAGCCTTAGCCCAAGGCATTAAAAATGTTGTTTTTGATAGATCAGGGTATTTGTATCACGGCAAAATCAAAGCCTTAGCTGATGCTTGTCGTAAATCAGGCTTACAGTTTTAAAGGAGAAAAGCAAAATGAAAGCAATAAAGAAAGAATTTAACAAAAAAGCCCCTCTTTTAGAAGAAAAAGTTGTTAAAATTAATCGTATTACTAAAGTAGTTAAAGGCGGTGCTCGTTTTCGTTTTTCTGCTTTGGTAGTTGTTGGCGATAAAAAAGGGCAAATTGGTTTCGCCACCGCTAAAGCTAAAGAAATTGTAGAAGCTATTAAAAAAGCTTTAGAAAAAGCCAAAAAACAATTAGTTCGCATTCCTATTACAGAAACTACTATTCCTCATGATACTATTGGACGTTTTGGAGCGTCTAAGTTTTTTTTAAAACCAGCTTCCAAAGGAACTGGAATTGTTGCTGGAGGAAAAGCTGCTAGAACTATTTTAGAATTAGTAGGCATTAATGATGTTCGTACTAAAACTTTTGGTTCACGCACCTCTATTAACGTAATAAGAGCAGTAATGGATGGATTACAAAGTTTACGCACTAAAGAAGAAGTAGCTAAATTAAGAGGCATCACTTTAGCGAAAAAAGAACAATGAAATTAAAAATTGTTCTAACCAAAAGCCTTATTGCTTGTCGTGTTAATCAAATTAGAACCGCTCACTGTCTAGGTTTGAAAAAAATTAACAATCAAGTTATTAAAGATGACACTCCAGCCATCCATGGAATGATTAAAACCATCAGTCATCTTGTTGTAGTTGAAAAAGTTTCTGATACAAAGGAGCAAAAATAATGTTACACACACTAAAACCGGTCACTAATGCTCGTAAATCCACTAAACGTTTAGGACGTGGACCTGGTAGTGGCACTGGTAAAACTTCTGGTAAAGGACACAAAGGACAATTAGCACGTTCAGGAAAAACTTTGCGTCCCGGCTTTGAAGGCGGACAAATCCCTTTTTTTCAAAGAATTCCTAAAAGAGGATTTCACAACTTTGCCCAAAAAAGATACGCCCTTCTTAACCTTAAAACTCTAGAAACCTTTCCTCAAGATACCGTTGTTACTCCTCAATTATTGTTAGAAAAAAAAATAATTAAAGACCAATTATGTGGTATTAAAGTTTTGGCGCAAGGAACTCTCACTAAAAAATTAGTCGTAAAAGCTTCAAAATTCTCCAAACAAGCTCAAGCAGCCATTTTAGCAGTTGGTGGAAATATAGAGGTAATTTAAAGATGAAACGTCAATTAAAATTAGTTTTAGGTAATCGTAAATTAATGTTTCAAATCTTTTTTACCTTATTTATTATTTCTATTGTTTGTTTAGGAACTTCTTGGCCTCTTCCTTTTATTAATACTAAATCCCTTGATTTGTCCAAACTTTTTGGGTTTTTTTCCATAAATGCTGGTACTCTTTTTGGATTGGGAATCACTCCTTACATCACTGCTTCCATTGTAGTGCAATTTTTGCAAAAACTTCTTCCTATTTGTCGCGAATGGAAAGACCAAGGACAAATGGGCAAACGCAAACTTAATCTTTTAACACGTAGTCTTGCCTTATTGTTTGCTTTTGGGCAATCTTTTGCTTTTTTGAACAGTTATTCAAAACTTTTTTTCATATCAATAAGTACAAGCCAACTGTTTTTGTTAGCTTTAATTGCTACTGCAGGAGTTGCTATTTTAATTTGGTTTGCTGACCTTATCAATTCCAAAGGTATTGGAAATGGGACTTCTATTTTAATTGTTGTTTCGATGAGCCACAGCCTAATTAATCTATTTGTAAATCTGAACGAATCATATTTATCTCAAAACAATTTTTTAACTTTGAAAACTTTTAATTTTGCATGTATTGTTCTTTTACTTCTCTTATTTTTAATTTTTACTGTAGTTGTGCAAATAACATCTTTAAAAATACCTATCAATTATGCGCGCAATCAAGTGCAAGGAAAAAGCTACATTCCATTAAAAATTAATAGTGCAGGAGTTATGCCAGTTATTTTGGCATCTGCTTTATTGCAACCTTTCCAGATGTTAGCAGGAGTTATTGGGAATACAAAATTTACAGAAGTAGTAGATTTTTTTGCCAAAACTAACTTTCCTGAAAACCAAATTAACTTTTTTGCCATAGGCTTTTTAGTCTTGTTAGTAATTGTTTTTTCTTTCTTTTCTGCTTTTATGAATGTCAATCCTGAAGATATTTCAGAACATTTATCCAAACAAGATGCCTATATTGCAGGTTTAAGACCAGGTGAACAAACTACTCGTTATTTAGCTAATACCTTATTTAAAATCACTGTTTTAGGAACTGTTTTTATTGCTGCTCTTGTTGTAACACCTATTCTTGTGGAACATTTTTTAGGTTTGAAAGATATGAAATTAGGAGGAACCAGTTTGCTTATTATTGTTAGTGTAGCCCTTGAAACTATCCAACGCATCGAAGCTACTGCCAACAAAAAAGAATATCAAAAATTATTTTAATTAAGCAAACAAGACAATATGATACTAATATTATTAGGACCGCCCGGAATTGGTAAAGGGACTCAAGCTTCTGTTTTATCAGATATTTTAAAAATTAACCACATTGCAACAGGCGATATTTTTCGTAAAAATTTTAAAGAAAATACTGAATTAGGCATTTTAAGTAAAAAATTTATTGCTCAAGGACTTTTAGTTCCTGACGACATTACTAACCAAATGATAGCTGATTACTTGTCTAAGGACATCGCTACTAAAGATTTTTTATTAGACGGTTTTCCCCGCAATGTTTTGCAAGCTCGTTTTTTGGATGATTTTTTCAAAAACTCTCATTTATTTTTAACTAAAGTCATCTATTTTAACGCTGGCACCCAAGATTTAATGAAAAGAATTGTAGGACGCAGAATTTGTCCCGAATGTGGTAAGGTTTATCACATCGAAAACATTCCTCCCAAAATTCCAGGTATTTGTGACAAAGACCAAAAAACCTTAATTCAAAGAGAAGATGACAAACCAGAAACCTTCCTTAAACGCCTCAAAGTGTTTAATCAAGAAACATTGCCATTAGTGCAATATTATCGCGAACAAAATCAACTTTTTGAAGTAGATGGTATGCAAAACATCGATCAAGTTACTAAAATGATTTTAGAAGTTTTAGAAATAGACCGCAAATGATTTCCATCAAAACTCCTCATGAAATTGCTATCATGAAACAAGCAGGAAAAATCATTAACGAAGCCCACAGATTGCTTGCTTCCTTTGTTATTCCAGGAATGTCAACTTTTGATCTAGATTTATTAGCTAAGAATTTTTATCAAAAAAAAGGTGCTATTTCTGCTTTTAAAGGTTACAACGGATTTCCCAAACATATTTGTGCCTCAGTTAATGAAGTGGTAGTTCACGGCATTCCTTCCAAAAAAACCATCCTTAAACAAGGTGATATCATTACCTTAGATTTAGGAATTAACTATCAAGGTTATTATGTTGATTGTGCTTATTCTTATGCTGTAGGAACTGTTTGCCAAACTACTCAAAACTTGCTTGCACTTACTCAAAAAGCCTTATTTCAAGGTCTTTTGCAAATTAAACCCCAAAATCATTTTTCTGACATTTCTCATGCCATTGAACTTTTTGCCAAAAACAATAATTTAGGCATCGTAGAAGAATTTACCGGACATGGTATTGGTACATCTTTGCACGAAGAACCCTATATTCCTAATTTTGGCAAATCCCACGAAGGCGCAATCCTACAACCAGGAATGACTTTTTGTGTAGAACCCATGTTTACTTTAGGAAATCCCGAAATTGCTATTTTGCAAGATAATTGGACTGTAGTTACCACAGACAAAAGTCTAAGTGCTCATTTTGAACACACAGTTTTAGTAACTCCTACAGGATACGAAATACTTGCATAATATGTTTTTCATTTTACCAAATTACATCACAACCACCCCCAAACCCAGAAATCAAAATTAAAGGAATCACTTTGAATGTCAAAAAACAATTTAAACGAAACTGAATCCAAAATTGAAATCGAAGCTAAAGTTGTTGAATTATTATCAAATGATAAATTTAAAGTAGAGCTTCCAAATAAAAAAACGATTATCGCTTATGTTTCTGGTAAAATACGTATCAACAACATACGCATTTTACCTGGTGATAAAGTAAGAATTGAATTATCACCATACGACCCTACACGAGCACGAATCACTTATCGTTTTAAGTAAGGAGAAAAGATTATGAAAGTTAGAGCTTCAGTTAAAAAACGCAGTGAAGATGATATCATTGTTTGTCGTAAAGGACGCATTTATGTTATCAATAAAAAAAATCGTAGACACAATCAAAGACAAGGATAAAAGGAGATATTTATGGCGCGAATTGCAGGAATAGATATTCCAAGCGACAAAAGAGTAGTAATTGCACTAACTTATATTTATGGTTTAGGCAATAAATTATCTCATAAAATTTTAAACGAGTTAAACATTGACCAAAATATTAGAGTTAAAAATTTAACCGAACAGCAATTATCAGCTTTACGTAGTGAAATTACTAAATACAACGTAGAAGGCGACCTAAGACGTGAAGTTACTTTAAATATTAAACGTTTAATGGAAATTGGAGCTTACAGAGGGCTACGCCACCGTAAAGGATTGCCTGTAAGAGGACAAAAAACCAGAAACAATGCTCACACTGTTAAAGGTAAACCTAAAGCAATTGCTGGTAAGAAAAAATAATAAAATTAACTAAATAATAAAAATAATAAAGGAGAAAGGCATTGGCAAGAAAAAAAACTACAAAACGCAAAGTTAAAAAAAATGTTCCTTTAGGAATTGCACATATTCATACCACTTTTAACAACACTATCGTTACTATCACTGATCTTAACGGTAATGCTGTTACTTGGAGTAGTGCAGGTGCTTTGGGTTTTAAAGGAAGTCGTAAATCAACTCCCTTTGCAGCACAATTAGCCGCTGAAGCAGTTGCCAAAGCAGCGATGGAACACGGAATGGTTAAAGTAGAAACTTTCATTACAGGACCAGGTCCCGGAAGAGAAGCAGCTATCCGTTCTTTGCAAGCATCAGGATTAGAAATTACTGCTATTAAAGATGTTACTGCAGTACCACATAATGGTTGTCGACCGCCAAAACCTCCTAGAGGATAATAATCTTGTTCGACATTTCAAGGAGTAATTATGAAAAATATTAAATTTATTAAACCTTTTTTTGTTGAAGAAATTGATGAAAATCCCATTTCTGGGAAATTCACCATTAAACCTTTAGAAAGAGGATACGGCATTACTGTAGGAAACGCTCTAAGAAGAGTTTTGTTATCTTCTTTGCCTGGTACTGCTATTGTAAATGTTAAAATTCAAGGAGTAGAACAAGAATTTACCACTATTCCTGGCGTTTATGAAGATGTCATGACAATTATTTTAAATTTAAAAAAAATTGTTTTTGCCGTAGACGACGAATCAGATGATTTTGAAGAAAAACTAGAACTAATTGCCAAAGGACCACAACGCCTAACCGCTTCTTCTTTCGAATTGCCTGCAGGAGTTAAAATCATCAACCCCGATCATTACATTACCACCCTTTCTGATGATGTTTGCTTTCATATGACAGTTACCATTAAAAAAGGCATTGGTTATGTTGGCGCCAAAGACAACAAAGTTCACGGCGAAAATCAAGTAGGCGTTATTGCAATTGATTCTTTATTTACTCCTGTTGTCAATGTTTCTTATCAAGTAGAAAAAAAATTAGGCAACAAAGACGAATTAACTATTGAAATTACCACTAACGGCGCTCTTTTAGCTAAAGAAGCTTTAGCAACTGCAGCTAGCATTTTAGTAGATCATTTTAATGTTTTAGTAGAATTAAGCCAAAAACCTGCTCATGTAGAATTTGTTTCTGAATCTAAAAAAGAAACTCACAATTACGTACTAGATTTAGAAATTGAACAACTAGATTTATCTGTAAGGCTTTTTAACAGTCTTAAAAGAGCAGGGATTGACACAGTTGCTGCTTTAGTAAAATTAAGTGAAAAAGAAGTTGTCAAACTTAAAAGCTTAGGACGAAAATCTTTCCAAGAATTAAAAGATAAATTTTTAGAATACGGTTTAGAATTCAATGATTATCTTAAAGAAGTTTTGCATCACAGCGTTGAAGAAGACAAAGACAAAAATTAAAACTAAAAAACACATTAGAAAATAGAAAGGACAGATAAATTTTATGCCTTTTAGCAAATTAGGACGCAATAAATCTCAAAGAAGAGCTTTGTTAAGAACTTTAATGACTGATTTAATTGTGCAAGAAAAAATTATGATAACTGAATCCAAAGCTAAAGAATTACAAAAATTAGCTGATAAAATGGTTACTTTATCTAAAAAAAATACTTTGCATACTAGACGCCAAGCCAAAAGACATCTTTTTGATGAAAAAATCAACGATGACACTACAGTTTTGCAAAAACTATTTAAAGATATCTCCTCTAAATATCTTGATCGTCAAGGTGGGTATACTAGAGTTATTAAAACTGTTCCTCGTCGTGGTGATGGTGCTCCAATGGCAATTATTGCTTTTGTTTAATAACAATTAACCAAGCATTTTTAGGTTCTTGCTCAAAAAACTTAAATTATCAAAACCTTCTTATCTTAAGGATTAAGGAGGTTTTTTTAATATTAACCCCTTTTTTCTTCACTCCTTATTTCCCATTTTAAATTCTTAATAAATATTTTGTAGTTACACAAGGAGGCATTTTTGCAACACTTTTTTTATAAATTAATTTTAAGCTATGATGGCACTTGTTATTATGGATATCAAAAACAACCTCAAAAAATAACCGTACAACAAACTTTTGAAAAAGCTTTAAAAAAAATGACCCATCAAAACATCCCTAATTTTGCAGCTAGTAGAACCGATAAAGGAGTCCATTCCCAAGGGCAAACCCTCCATTTCCAAACCACTTTTTTTCTAAAACCCACACATTTCCAAAAAACTCTTAATTATTTTTTGCCTCCTGATATTAGAGTTAGACAAATGAACTTTGCCACTCCTAATTTTCATGCTCGTTATTCAGCGAAATCAAAAATTTATCAATATGTTTTTTCCAAAAAACCTATCAACGCTTTTAACCATCATTTTCAAATTTTTGCTGACAAACTTGATTTTGATAAAATCACCAAAGCCCTAAAATTTATTGAAGGCACCCATAATTTTTTTGCTTTTACTAGTGAGACCCAACCTAAAAATTTTTCTAAAACCATTTTTCAAGCCTTTCTCAAAGAAACTTCACACAAATATATTTTAGTTTTTCATGGAAACGGTTTTTTAAAATATATGATTCGTTTTTTGGTAGGAAGTTTAATTGAAATTGGTAAAAATAAACTTTCTTTGGAACAATTTCAAGCGATGTTATTAGGCAACACAACTAAAAAAGCCACCCTTTTGGCTCCTGCTAAAGCCTTAGTTTTAAAAAAAATTTTTTATTGATTTTGTGACAATAAATAAAAATACACAAAAAGGAGAATTTATACTAAATGTTTATTTCTTTTGAAGGTTGTGAAGGCACCGGAAAAACCACCCATTCACGTTATTTATTTGAAAAATTAAGTAAAAAATATTCGTGTGTTTTAACCAAAGAACCTGGTGGCGGTTTATTTAATGAAGTAATTAGAAATATTTTGTTGCATTCTTCTAACAAACAAATAGATTTCTACACTGAGGCTTTGTTATTTGCAGCAGATAGAGCAGAACATTTAAGCAAATTAATTATTCCTGCTTTACAACAAAACAAAATAGTTATTTGTGATCGTTATTTAGATTCGACTATAGCTTATCAAGTTTATGCTCGCGGTTTAAGTCAAGATTTTGTTTTAAATATTAATAATTTTGCTCTAAATTACATGCCCAACATTACTTTTTATCTAGATTTAGACCCTAAAATAGGCATTCAAAGAGTCAAACAATTTAGACCTAAAGAAATTAATTCGTTTGATTTGCAAAAACTGTCTTTTCATAAAAAAGTACGCAAAGGCTACCTTGACCTTTGTCAAAAAGACCAACAAAAAAGAATTTTTTTAATTGATGCAAGCAAGCCCTTGGAAAACATTTATAACATCATTGAACAAAAACTCAAAGAAGTCTTTCAAATAGAATTATGAACAAAACCCAATCTTTGTTAGCCAAATTTAACCAAATTATCCAAAATAATAAACTCGCCCATCTTTATTTAGTTGTTGGCTCCACTCTTTCCCAACAAAAATTATTTGTTTTGGGGCTTGCCTATCGTATTTTCAAACCTCATGACCCTCATCTTTTGAAAAAAGATACCTTACTTAATTCGCAATACCCCAATTTTTATTATTTAACCAAACAAAACCATCTTTTTACCAAAGAACAAATTTTGCAATTTCAAAAAAACTTTTTGCAAACTTCTTTATTCGGAACCCAAAGAATTTATGTAATTGAAGAAATAGAAAAAATAACTACCCAAACTTCCAACAGTTTATTGCATTTTTTTGAAAATCCTTCCAACAACAATACTATAGGTTTTTTATTAACAAATAATTTAGAACAAGTTTTACCAACCATAGTTTCTCGTTGTCAAATTATTAATATCTCTGATACTGTGGATGCAAAATCACAAAATTTAGACTCTAAAACCAAATCCCAAATAGATGCTTTTGATTTTTCCTTAAGTAATTTAATAAATAAAAATTCCGATCAAATGGATTTATTTATTGCCAGCGATTATTATCAAAATTTTAAACAATTTTTTTTGGATTTTCTTATTCAATTCCCAAAAACAATTTCATTAAAATTAGCAGTTTTTGACTCTCCTCTGCTTGCAAAAATTATCTCTTGTCCTCATTTTTTAAATGATTTTTTATCAGTGTTATTATGTTTTTTTTCTGATATTTTATATGAAAAAACACCTAACTCCAAAACACCCATTTATTTTTCCAAAACACAAATTTTAACAAATCCAGAATATCAAAAATACTATCAAACCCTACCCCTTCCAACCACTTTTAATATTTTAAAAATTATTCACCAAATTTACAAAAAACAAAATATATTATCTAATCAAGAAAATCTTTTCATGGCTTTGTTAATTCAATTAGAAGCCCAAAGACTTTCATTTTAAATCTTTAAAAATGTGCACCTCCCCCCCCTATTTAAAGCAATATAAAATTTTGCACACACCCAAACCCAACAAATAAGGTAAAAAATATGTTATTTCAACAACAAAGTTTTTGCAACGCCAAACCTACTTTATATTTGGTAGCAACTCCCATAGGCAATTTAGAAGACATCACCTTAAGAGCACTTGCCACTTTAAAAGAAGTTTTTTTAATTTTAGCAGAAGATACTAGAAGAGCCAAAAAACTTTTACACACTTATCAAATCCAAACACCTTTACTTTCTTATTATGAACACAATCAAACAAGAAGGCTACATCAAATTTTAGAACTTTTATCACAAGGAAAAAATATTGCCTTAATTAGTGATGCAGGCACTCCTCTTATTAGCGATCCTGGGTTTTCTTTGGTTTGTGAAATGCAAAAACATGGTTTTAATGTGGTAGCGATTCCAGGAGTATCTGCTTTTTTAACTGCTTTTATGACTTCTGCCATCCCCTCACCTTTTATCTTTTTGGCTTTTTTACCCCGCTTGTCTCAAGCTTTGGAAAAATATTTACTCCAATATAAAAACGCCTCAGAAAGCCTTGTTATTTACGAATCTCCTCATAGAATTAAAAAGACTTTACTTTTAATACATAAATTATATGGTAATAGAAAAATTTCTTTAGCACGCGAATTGACTAAAAAATTCGAAACCATTATCAATGGCAATCTTGACTCTATTTTAGAATTTGATTTAATTAATAAGGGCGAATATGTCATTGTTGTTGCAGGTAACCCCAATCCCAACGAACATTTGCTTGCTCTAAGCATAAACGATCACGTTCTTTTTTACCTTAAATTAGGCTTTAACGAAAAAGAGGCTTTTAGCAAAGTTGCTCAAGAAAGAAACATTACCAAAAAAGAAATTTATCACCAATACAAAATCAAAAACCCCCAATCTTGATTTGATTTCCCAAACCACATGCAGATTTTTCCCAACAACCCACAATTAAAAAATATTTTTGTCACAATTTATTTAAGGAGTTTTTATGAAAACAACCCCCAACCAAAAACCTAAATTTTTTCTTTCCACAGCAATTGCCTATGCTTCTGGCATTCCGCACATTGGAAACGTTTACGAATCTATTTTAGCTGATGCCATTGCTCGTTTCAAACGCCTAGAAGGATTTGATGTTTTGTTTCAAACAGGAACCGATGAACACGGACAAAAAATTGCTGCCAAAGCTTTGCAACAAGGCAAAAATCCCCAAGAATACGTAGACCAAATATCTTTGGAAATTAAAAGAATTTATGATTTAATGCAAGTAAGTTACGATAAATTTGCAAAAACTACCAATCCCCACCACAAACAAAAAGTTCAAGCCATCTTTTACAAGTTATGGCAACAAGGAGATATTTATTTAGGAAAATATCAAGGGCTTTATTCAGTTGCTGAAGAATCTTATGTGGCTGCCAAAGATTTAATTGATGGAAAAACTTTTAATGGTGAAACTCCTATTTTAATCAGCGAAGAAACTTATTTTTTTAAGCTTTCCAAATATCAACCCCAGTTATTGCAATATTTAGAAAACAATCCCTCCTTAATTAAACCTGATGCCCAAAGAAAAGAGCTGTTAAATTTATTAAAAGAACCATTAGCAGATTTGTCTGTTTCTAGAACTTCTTTCAAGTGGGGCATTCCCGTTCCTTTTGACCCCAAACACGTTATTTATGTTTGGATTGATGCTCTAAGCAATTATCTAACCGGACTAGACTACAATCCTACATCCAAAAATAGTCAGTTTAATCGATATTGGCCCTGTGATATGCATGTTATTGGTAAAGATATTTTAAGGTTTCACCTTATCTACTGGCCTATTTTATTGATGGCACTTGAAATTTCACTACCCAAACAGTTTTTAACCCATCCATGGATTTTGTTTGATAAAAATAAAATGTCTAAATCTAAAGGTAACGTTTTGTACGTTGATGATTTGTTAAAATATTTTCCGGTGGATTCCATTCGTTATTTTGTTCTATCAGAAATTCCTTATGCTCAAGATGGTAATATCACTTATGAATTGTTAGTAGAAAGGCACAATAATGACCTAGCTAATGTTTTGGGAAATTTAGTTCATAGAGTTTTTGGGATGGTAAAAAGTTATCGCCAAAATAATTTATCCAAAACTTTAATTACAACTAATTTAGATCCCAAATTTGATTTATCCAAACAAGCTTTAGCAACTCTTCCTTTGGTTCTTCTCAAAATGCAAGATTGTAAAGTAGGAGATGCCTTGAAAGAAATTATGAATTTGGCTCGTTTTGCTAATAAATACATTGATTTGGTAGAACCTTGGAATTTATTTAAAAATCCTGAAAAACAACAACTATTAGACCACACACTATATTCTTTGGTAGAAACTTTAAGGTTTTTAGGAGTTTTATTGCAACCTTTTTTACCTCAAACTGCTCATAAAATTTTAACTCAACTCAAAGCCTCCGATATTACTTTTGAAAGTTTAGATACTTTCGGGCTTCTTTCAAGTCAAAAATTAGATAATTATCATATTTTATTTAATCGTTTGGAAATTGATGAAGTTTTACCTAGATAATTAAATTATTAACATACAATAATTTTATTTATTTTAATGAGTTTGCACTTTTTTGAAACTTCTTTATATTATTACATTTATATGTTCACATTTAAAATAATGAATTCATAATTAATTTTAATTTCTCGAAGAATGGGTATGGATCCAATGATTATAATTTTAAAAAAGAACTTTTTGCGATGTTGCCTGGTCCTTTTTATAATATCTTTTTGGAATTATTTTCTTTTTGCAAATTTAATGGTAAAAGGGGCAATACCCAAAAAAACTAATCCAGAAAAAGAATCCGAACAACCACAATCACAAGAAACAATTGCTAAACAAACTGCCAAAAAAAGAACAAAAAGATCTTCCAAACAACAAAACAAAACGGATTTTGAGCCAACCTCAAGTGAAACTAAATTTAATGATGTGGCAGGGATGGAAGAAGAAAAACAACTTCTCCAACGTTTTATTGATTTTTTAAAAGAACCTAAAAAATATCATGAAGCAGGAGCCAAAATTCCTAAAGGAATTTTGTTTTATGGACCTCCAGGAACAGGAAAAACCTTACTTGCAAAAGCTCTTGCAGGCGAATCAGACGCATCCTTTTATGCTTTTAGTGGTACTGATTTTTTGCAAAGAATTCATGGTGATGGTGCTAAAAAAGTAAGAGATTTGTTTGAAAAAACAAAAACCCATAAAACAAGCATTATTTTTATTGATGAAATTGATTCTTTTGGTATTGCTAGAAACGATTTTAGCCAAAAAGAAAAAGAAATAACTACAGAATTATTAAATCAAATGGATGGGGTTAAATCCAAAGATAATGAAAATAATGTCATTGTGATAGCTGCTACTAACAGAGTAGAATCTCTAGATTCTGCCTTGCTTCGTCCAGGACGTTTTGATTATGTAGTTAATGTTTTGCTCCCTGACCTTAAAGCAAGAAAAGCTATTTTAAAATTATGTGCTAAAGGCAAACAAATAGCTGATGAAGATATTAATTTAGAACAATTAGCCCAAGAAACCCAAGGATTCAGTGGCGCTCAACTCAAAGCCATTTTAAATGAGGCTTCAATGCTTCAAGCAGAAAAAAACAAAGAACAAGAATTGCAAAAAATTTCTTCTGAAACAATTATTCAAGCTAAAGAAAACGTTTTATTAGGGATAACAAATTCTTCCAAAACATATAATCACAAAGAAAAAGAAATTGTTGCTATTCATGCAGCTGCTAAAATAATTATCAGCCAAGTCAAAAACACTCATTTTTTAAGTTCGGTTTCTTTAATTCCACGCTCTTCGGATAAAATATTGACTTTATTTGCTAAAGAACAGACCCCTAATATTTTATTAAAAGAAACTTTAATCCAAGAAATTACCGTTTTTTTAGCAGGAAAAGCTGCTGAAGAAGTGATTTTCGAAACAACTATTGATAAAGCTTGTTCTGATTTTGTTGAGGCTTTCCACAAATCCCAAGAACTAACACGTTTTTTTGGTTATAATTCGATATCAGTTAAAGATAAAGAAGATTTACAAAGAGATATTTTAAAAAAATGTTTTTCTGATGCCAAAGCTTTAGTGAAATTAAATGAACCTTTAATTAAAGAATTGTCTCAAAAATTACAAGAACAAAATATCACTCCAATGCCACAAATTAAAGAATTTTTACAAAACAAACAAATAAAAGATATGAAAGAAATTAAAATTCAACCATTCCAACTTGCAAAAGGTTTTAACAAAACTACTATTTGGCATTTTATTTGCACTTTGCTTTTTGTCCTTTTTCTTTTATTATCAACAATTTTAATTTTTAAAACCATTTATTGGTTGTTTGCTATTCCTAAAAATTATTTTATTTTCAAGAAAAAAATTATCACCCCCTTTTTAATTGTGGTAAGTTTGTTGTTTTCTATTTTGTTGTTTTCTTTTGATTGCTATTATCATTTGCCTTTTATAAATTCCACTTCCAACATTGCTGTTTCTGATTTATTGAATAAAATTGATAATTATGAAACCAAAAAAATTACTTATGTTGCTAAAAATAGTTGGCTGGAAGGTTTTTATTACCATATCAAATTAATTGATAAAAACGGAGTCCCTTTTTATCGCAAACTAAAACCTATTTCTCAAAACATTTTGGAACAAAAAATAGCTTCTCTTAAATACAAAGATTTTATTTTCCAAGAAGAAAAATATTTTGATTGGTTAAACTTATTAATTAAAATAACCCTTTCTTTGTCTTCATTTGTGTTTTTGCTTTATGGTTGCCTTAACATTAAACGGATTAGAAAACAATTCTCAAACGAACAAATTTCCAAAAAAATATGATTCATAAAAATGCATTTTTTCATTTTGTTTTAAAAATTAAAATAAATAAAACATATCTTTATTAATTAACATTTTTTAAATTATAATAAATGGTGTATGCCAAAACCCAAACCCCAAAAAAACAAAAGGAGTTTTAAATATAATGAGTAATTTAATGAATTATCAAGGACAAGATTTTGAAACCATAACTGCCACACAACAATTGGTAGTTGTTGATTTTTTTGCTACATGGTGTCCTCCATGTCAAAGATTATTGCCTGTTTTGGATGAAGTTTGCCTTTTAGAAAAAGACATTCTTTTTTACAAAGTAGACGTTGATTTTTTTAGACAATTAGCATTAGAAAAAGGCGTTTCTGGCTTTCCCACCCTTATTTTATACAAAGATAAAAAAGAATTAGCAAGACATAGTGGGTTTCTAAATAAAGAAGACTTGCTTAAATTTTTACATTCTTATAAATAATTTTACCACAAACCGAAAGCAAAATCAAACGTTATGAACGGATTTTTTTTAGTCAACAAACCAGAAAAGATGACATCACATGATGTAGTTTTTCAAATTAAAAAAAAATTTCATTTTGACAAAGTAGGACACACAGGAACTCTTGATCCTTTAGCCTCAGGACTTTTAATTATTTGTGTGGGTAAAGCCACTAAACTGGCTTTTTTGTTCGATAAACTACCAAAAACTTATCAAGGAACCTTTCTTTTTAATAAACATTATGATACTTTGGATGTGACAGGTAAATTGTTGGATACCAAAAACACCCCTTTAACTGATTGTACCATCCAAAAAAGTTTTGCATCTTTTCATCAAAAAAAGTATTTGCAAATACCTCCTATGTTTTCAGCAGTTAAAATTAAAGGAAAAAAAATGTATCGTTTAGCACGCAAAAATCAAGTTGTAGATATTCCTCCAAGAGAAGTTTTTATTCATAATTTTGAAAAAACATCTTTGCTTTGTCGCGACCAAGTAGATTTTTTGGCACATGTTTCCAAAGGAACTTATATTAGAAGTCTTGCGCGCGATCTAGCTTTGCAATTAAATACTTATGGTGCTCTTCTTCGTTTGCAAAGAACTGCAATTGGCACGCATTTATTGCAAAACGCTAAAACTATTGAAAATTTAGAACTCAATGATTTGATTTTGGATAGTACTTTTTTTGCTGCTTACGATGAACTTATTTTAAATGATTATTTAATTAAGTTAGTAAAAAACGGCACTCATTTAGACCAAAGACAAATAACTACTAAAAAACCTTTTATAGTTAAAGATAGTAATAAAAATTTTGTTGCTTATTATGATACCTTGGATGAAAATAAATATTATCCGCGTTATTTTTTTTAATTTGCAATATTTTTAATTATTAACTATTAGAAAAACAAAAGACATTTTTGAACAATATTTTAATAATAAGTTTTTAAACATCAAACCACACAATCAAGTAAGGAAGGATTGGAAAATAATGCAAAGATTACAAAAAGTTTTGGCTTATGCAAATGTGGCATCTAGAAGAAAAGCAGAAATTTTAATTTTAGAAAAACGCATTAAAGTTAATGGCAAAATTATTTCTGAATTAGGAACCAAAGTATCTTCCAGCGACATTATAACTTTGGATGACAAACTGATCACCAAAACCACTTATTCTTATTTTTTGCTCAACAAGCCCCATGGATTTCTTTCCACTGCCAAAGACAATAAAAAACGCCCTACTGTTTTGGATTTAATCGAAGAAGCAAGCATACAAAGATTATATCCGATAGGACGTCTTGATTTTAATACTACAGGACTACTTTTAATTACTAATGACGGCGATCTTACTCAAAAATTAACCCATCCTTCCTTTTGTATTCCTAAAGAATATCATGTTAAAATTAATGCTTGTTTGCAAAAAAAAGACCTTGCCACATTCCGCAAAGGAATTATCATTGATAAAAATTATTTGGCTGTTTGTAAAGAAATTGATATTTTGAAAAGTTCTTATACACCCAAACCTTCTACTTGGTTAAAGCTAGTAATAACTGAAGGAAAAAACAGGCAAGTTCGTAAAATGCTGCAAGCTTTAGGCTATCAAGTTTTAAAGTTAAAACGTTATCGTTATTCTTTTTTAACTATTGAAAATCTCACAATAGGTGCTTATCGCCCTTTAAAAATTCATGAAATCAAAAAATTAAAAACCTTAACTACTCAAATACCGCATTAATTTAGTAAATTTAAGATCACTATAAGGAGTTAGTTATATATGCATATGAAAAGTTTTAAAATCGCCATTGATGGTCCGGCAGGTTCTGGCAAAAGCACTATTAGTAAAAAGTTGTCCCAAAAATTAGGTTGGAATCACATTGATACTGGAGCAATGTTTCGGGCACTAACTTTATATTTGTTAGAAAATAAAGTTTCATGGCATCATGAAAAAAGTCTTAATCAAGCTTTAGATAAAATCAATCTTTCTTATTCTTGTAATAAAATTTTTCTTAATCAAGAAGAAGTTTCTTTAAAAATTAAGTCTTTGGACGTCGAAAAACATGTCTCTTCAGTAGCTTTAATTCCTGCTGTAAGAACTAAATTATTGAAATTGCAAAAAGAAATTTGTGCCAATACTCCTAATTTAATTATGGATGGAAGAGATATTGGAACAGTTGTAATGCCAGATGCTAATTTAAAAATTTTTCTTACTGCCAACATTACTAAAAGAGCTTTGAGAAAACAACAAGAAGATGCCCAAAAAGGAAAAATCACAGACATTGCTCAAATTATGAAACAACTCAAGGAACGCGATCATAAAGATTATCATCGCCAACTTGCTCCCTTATCTAAAGCTTTAGATGCCATTTTACTAGACACTACCGAATTATCGATTGATGAATTAATTGCCAAAATTATTGCCTTAATTGATAAAAAAAGGAGAACTTAAATGTCTTTTAAAATTGCTATTGTGGGTCGTCCTAATGTTGGCAAATCAAGTTTGTTTAACCGTATTATTGGGAAAAGACACGCTATTACTCATCAAAAAGCAGGCATTACTCGGGACCGCATTTATGCTACTGCCGAGTGGCTTACTAAAACATTTGGAGTTATTGATACGGGCGGTATCGAAATTCAATCAACTCCTTTTTTGGAACAAATTAAATTACAAGCTCAACTTGCAGTTGATGAAGCTGATGTAATTGTTTTTGTAGTTGATGGGCAAACAGGACTTACTCAAAATGACATTTATTTAGCTAAACTTTTGTATAAAACTAAAAAACCAGTTCTTTTGGCAGTTAATAAAATTGACAACCACAATTTATTATCTAACACTTATGAATTTTATGCTCTGGGATTTGATACTCCTTTTGCAATTAGTACTCAACATGGTATAGGTATAGGTGATTTGTTAGATAAAATTGTTTTTCTTATGCGCGATGCTGCTTTAATTTCTGATTCTTCCTTTTTAGAAGACCTTCCAATAGATACACCTTTGCAAAGCCCCCCTTCCGAATTTAATTATGAAATCCCAGAAAAACAACTGTTAGAACCAGAACAAAACCAAAACCAAGAAAAAGACAACAACATTATTAAATTTTGTGTTGTGGGACGCCCAAACGTTGGCAAATCAACCCTTACTAATTCTCTTTTAGCATCTCAAAGAATGATTGTCTCTGATATGGCAGGAACTACCACCGATGCTGTTGATACTTTTTTTGAAAATGATGGGCAAAAATACCAAATTATTGACACTGCAGGTATTAAAAAAAGAGGTAAAATTTATGAACAAGAAGACAAATACAGCGTTTTGCGTGCTTTAGGTGCTTTGGAAAAAGCAGATATTGCTTGTTTAGTTTTAGATGCTAAAGAAGGTATTTTAGAACAAGATAAAAATATTGCAGGGTTTATTTTAGAACATCATAAAGCTTGCATTATTATTGTCAATAAATGGGATTTGTTAGAAAAATATACCAATACCCTAAAGAACTTTGAGCAAAAAATTCGTCAAGAGTTTGTTTTTTTATCTTATGCGCCTGTTATTTTCTTATCAGCTTTGAAAAAAAGTCGTCTTACTCAAATTTTTGCTATTTTAAAACAAGTTTTTAACAATTATAAAAGTCAGTTTAGCACTAGTCTTTTAAACGATATTTTACAAGAAGCAACTCTTATAACTCCTCCCACTTTCTTTAATCAAAAAAAAGCTAAGTTTCAATATATTTTTCAAACTAAAACCAAAGCTCCTGAATTTCTTTGTTTTGTTAATGACCCTAAACATATTCATTTTTCTTATGAAAGATTTTTAAAAAATCAATTTAGAAAAAGCCTTGATTTAGAAGGAACACCCCTCAAAATTATTTTTCATAAAAAAAAGTCTAATTTTTAAAACTATTTTGAATCCCCCTTTTTCTCCTTCTCCTTCTTTTTGCATTTTGTTTGCAAGTATTTTATTATTTGTTCTTATTTTATGATTTAATTATAGTGGTTGAAAAAAATTCAACCTTATTTTTAATTATCAAAAAAACTTTTGTCATATTTGCTGTAACTTTTTTCATGACCGTTTTTGCTATTTTGATTACAAGAAAGAAGCTATATTTTATGAAAATTACTATTATTGGCAGTGGTGCTTGGGGTTCTACTTTGGCACAAGTTTTAACTGATAACAACAATCAAGTTTTACTCTATGACACTAACCTTTCTTATGTGGAAAAAATAAATCAAGGAAAACATCCCATTTTTAATGCTCCACTAGTAAATGTCAAAGCAGTTTCTTGCCTTAAACAAGCCCTTGATTATTCTGATTTGATAGTTTTGGCAGTTCCTATGAAATTTATGCGTCATCTTCTCAAACAAATTGCCCTTATGTTAACCACTCCCAAATCGTTTGTCAATGTTTCTAAAGGTATTGAACCTTTAACTTTTTTGCGTGTTTCTGAAATTGTCAAACAAGTTATTCCTGCCCCTCTTTTAGCTAATTTTGCTTCCTTAATGGGTCCATCGCATGCTGAAGAAGTTATTTTACGCAAATTAACTCTGTTAACTGCAGCTTCTTCCAATCCCGCTTTTGCCTTGGAAATTCAAAAATTATTTTCTTGCCCTAATTATTTGAAAGTATATACTTCTTCTGATTTGGTAGGAAATGAAATTTGCAGTGCTTTTAAAAATGTTTTAGCCTTTATTAATGGTATTTTAGTAGCCAAGAACTTTGGAATTAATTCTCAAGCAGCTTTGATGAGTCGTGGTATTTTAGAAATGTCGCGGTTAGTTACTTTTTATCAAGGAAACCCCCAAACCGTTTTAGGACTTCCAGGATTAGGTGATTTAATTGTGACTGCTTTTAGCAAATACTCCAGAAATTTTAATGCTGGTGCTAAAATTGCTGCAGGCATTACTTACCAACAAATTATTGACTCTTCTTTGCAAACCATTGAAGGATTCCAAACTCTTAATGCTTTTTATCAATTGCAATTAAAACATAATTTAGATCTGCCCATTATTCAAGCCTCTTATCAATTAATTTTTGAATCCAAGCCCTTTGACACTGTTTTTGCAACTTTAATGCAAAGACCTTTCAAAAGTGAATTCTAAATTATTTTTTTACCCACCCACCATTTTTTTAATCCATTTTGCAAACACCCCTGCAGTCAATTAAGAATAAAATGCAAATAATTACCAATAATTTAAAATAATTGTTGGATTGCGCTTGTAAATTATTTTTTTGATGTTATAATAAGTACGTAAATAAAAAGAAAAGGAGGCAAAAAATGAACAAATTAGAATTTTTAAGAAAATTAGCTGAAAAAAATGGCGTTAGTCAAAAAGAAGCTGATAAATTTCTTAATAACTTTATTGAAGTTATTTCTCAAAGTCTTCAAGAATTCAAAGAAGATGAAAAAGTTACTTTAACAGGTTTTGGCACCTTTGAAGTAAAAAACAGAAGTGCTCGCAAAGGAAAAAATCCAAGAACTGGTAAAACTATTAACATTCCAGCTAAAAAGGTTCCTACTTTCAAATTTAGCAAAAGTTTTAAAGATCTTTTCGTTTCTTCAAATCTTTACTATTAAGTTTTTTAATATTTTACAATAAAAAAACAAACTAACTAGTTTGTTTTTTTATTTACACTTTTTGATAAAGTGAACCCATAAGGAAGTAGGTTAGTGCTTTTGCAACCCACAGCTAAAAATTATTTAATAGGAACTCGCGCCAAAGTTCAAAACGATCCCCAAATAGCAGTTATTACTCGCATTGATTATCAAAGAGGTTTTATTTACTTGTTATTTAAAAGAATGAGAGAAGAAAAATATCCTTTTCCCCAAGCCTTAGAACAAAACATTATTCAACCTATTGTTTCTAAAAATAAATCTCATCAGCAATAATTTATCATTAATCAAATTTATAACTTATCTTCATTATCCATTATTTGAATTGCATTTGTAAATATTTAAATGTTAAACCAAAAAGGAACGATATGAAAAGAAAATTAAGATTTAAAAAAATTGTTTTAAGAAATTATTTTAAAAATTCCAATGTTGTTTTTCTTTTTTTAATGTTGTCTATTTGTACTTTAATGCTTGTTTTTTTTCGTGATTTTAAAGAATGTGTTAACAAAGGACAAATTTATTTGCAATATAAGTACAAAGCCCCTACTTTTATGTCTGAAATTGATTTTGCCACCACAGGAAAAGAAGACAACATTTTAGATTACGAAGAAGATTATTATCCTGGGCACCACACTTTTATCAAAACAGTTTGGTATTTTACCCATCAAAGTAATTTATTTGTATTAATTGTTTATGCTTTATTTTTTACCAAAGTAAGACAAAAAAAATGGTATCATTATGTAGTTTTTGCATGTTTAGTTAGTATTTTGATGACAGGTTTAATTTTTCACATTTTAATTGATAAAGGTAGACATTTTTACGAACCTAAATTTAGTCTTTCTTTTTTTCTTTCTCATCTCCACCACACTTTAGCTCCTTTATGTTATCTATATTTTTATTTTAAAGTCAATTCTTATGCTATTTCTTATAAAAAAATGTGGATAGCTTTTATTCATCCCTTGCTTTATATGACCTTTTTTAGTTTATTTGGCTTTTTATCTATGCAAGATTATTTTCAAGATCTGCAAAAAGCCAAACCAATTATAACTTCAGAAAAACAAGCAGCTAAAAGAGATCCTTTTAAAATGTTTCCTTATGTTTTCTTTTCTCCTTTTAAACAAAAATTAAATAATCCTGCAAATGCCCAAAAGTTAGAAGATAAGGAAAATCGCCATCACAAACTTTATCGTTTTGTTTATTCAGGTTATGACTTTGTTTGTTTGGTCTTTTCTTGCCTTTTTGTCTTTACAGTTTCTATGACTTATACTCTTTTATGGATTAAAAAACGTTTACTTAATAAAAAATACTCCTCATTATAAAAAAACTAAAAAATAATAATTTTAAAAACTCTTTATTATTTATTAAAAAAATTTGATATAATAGTACTATATTGCTTAATTAGTTAGGAGAAAATTAACATGCGTGATTTAGTAAAATTAGTTTGTACAGAGTGCAAAAGAGAAAATTATCATACTGATAAAAATAAAAAAAAGACCCCAGGACGTTTAGAATTAAAAAAATACTGTCCTTTTTCTAGAACTCACACTCTACATAGAGAAAAAAAATAAAAAACAAAACAAATGTTTAATATTTAGAAAAGCAAAACTTTTAGCCAAACAAATTTTTTCAATATTTTTCCAAGAAATTCGCAAAACAAAAGTTTAAATTACTTCCCAAAATCAAATTATTTAAATGTTTTAAAAAAGAAACATTATTTTGAAAATTAAAAATTTTTGGAATTATTTCCCAAAGCAAAAGTTTCAATTACTTCCCAAAATCAAATTTTTTCAAATAAAAAGTTAAATTATTTTGCCAAGTTTTTTGCCTGCTTTTTTATTCCAATTTTTTAATATTAAACATTTTTCCGTTTTCTTTATGAACTTATATTTTTTTCATTTCTATCTTAAAAAAGGAAAATCGTGTTTTTATGTTTTTGCACAATAGAAATAATTTCATCCAAAAAATGAAACCAAACACCGCTGCTCTTTTTTATTCTGGAAAAGCAATTACTAAGAGTGGCGATCAAACTTTTCCTTTTGAAGTTGATCATAATTTTTATTATTTGACAGGAATTAACCAACCAAACACTATTTTATTGTTGGTAAAAACACCTAATTTATCTCATACTTTTTTATTTTTAGAAGAAAATAACCCTAGTAAAGCCTTGTGGGATGGAGATATTTTGAGTTTTTCTGATTCTTCTTTGATATCTCAAATTAATTTATCAAACCTCAAAAACATATTAACTTTTGAAACTTTTTTATTTCAGATGATAAATCCTTTGAGAGGTTCTTTTGTGGATTCTTTAGAAGGTTTTTATTTTGACCTATCCAAGCAAACCTTAGACCAAAAAGCAAGTTGGGCTTTAGAATATTGTCAAAAAATGACTTCTTTATATCCTTTTTTGCAAGTTTATAATAGCTCTTCTTTTTTATTTTCTTTGCGTCAAACAAAAAGCGTTTACGAACAAACCCAAATCCAAAAAACTCTAGATATCAATCATCAAGCCCTTAATTATTTATTAAAAAACTTAAAACCTGGAATGTATGAATATCAAATAGCTGCTCTTTTTCATTATTTTTTGGAAAATAACCAAACTCAAAAATCCTTTGAAACCATTGCTGCTTCAGGAAAAAATGCCTTAATTTTGCATTATAACAAACCTAACTGCCAATTAAAACCCAACGACCTTTTATTATTTGATGCTGGCGTTACTTATAATCATTATTCCTCTGATATTACTCGTTGTTATCCTGTAAGCGGACAATTTAGTTCTTTGCAAAAAGATATTTATAATTTAGTTCTTAAAGCTAACAAAGAAATCATTGCTTGGGTAAAACCGAATCACACCTTTACGCAATTAAACCAATATGGCAAAGATATTTTATTGCAAGGATTAAAAGAAATGTCTTTACTTAAAGAAGGCGAAACAATCCATCAATATTGCTATCACGGATTAGGACATCACTTAGGATTAGATATTCATGATGTTTGTAATTATACAGGTGTTATTGGAACAAACAGCGTAATTACTGTCGAACCAGGTCTATATTTAAAAGATTTAGGGATTGGAGTAAGAATTGAAGACAACATTTTAATCACTCAAGAAGGGGCTGTTAATTTATCCAAACACATCCCTAAAGAAGTCAAAGACATTGAAGCTTTAATGAAACCATTTGTCACTCATTAATTTAATTATAACAAGCTCGCATTAAAGCGATTTTTGGCCCTGTAGCCAAGTGGTAAGGCATGGCTCTGCAAAAGCTTGATCAACGGTTCAAATCCGTTCAGGGCCTCCATTTATTTTATTTTTTTAATCCACTTTTGGGATATTTTTTTAACACATCTCAATTACTATTTTTTTCATCCCCTTTTTTTTTATTTTTATTTTTTATATTTGCTTACATTCACCTATTTATTTTTTTATTTTGCAAATCTATACAATATAATTTAGGAGTAGTACTCAAGTGGCTATAAGAGGCGTCCCTGCTAAGGACGTAGTCCGAGAAATCGGTGCAAGGGTTCGAATCCCTTCTGCTCCGCCATTTTGAATTTATTTTTTTATCCTTTATTTTTTAATAAATATCTGGTATTTTTTTAATCAATAAAAAAACTTTTATCCCCCCCCTTTTTTTATTATGGATTACCAAATTATCATCTCAACTGCAATTATTTCTTGTCATTTCCAAACTATAACAACATTATTATAAATCGAAATAAAAGAATTGTTAGATTCTTTAAAAAATAAATATTTTCAAAAGACTTTCATTTACAAGTCATCATTATGCTTTTAAATATTTATTTTTTATTATTTTTTCATGTTATAATATTTTTGCTTATAGTTTGTTCTTTTCCTGAAACCAACACAAATAACACATTAATTAAAATATTTATAATATATTATAACTAAACAAAGGTAATGCAAAAATGAAAACAATGAAACGAGTTAAAACAGTTACTGCTCGCTCATCTGATTTTGGAAAATGGTATACAGATGTTTGTCTTAAAGCTGAATTAATAGCTTATTCTGAGGCAAAAGGTTTTATTATCTATCTTCCTTATGGTTATGCTTTGTGGGAAAATATTCAAAAACATCTTAATTGTACTTTACAAAAAACAGGTCATCAAAATGTTTATTTTCCGTTAGTTTTTCCAGAAAAACTATTTCACAAAGAAAAAAATCATATTCAAGGATTTTCTCCAGAAGCAGCAATGATAACAACTACAGGCAAAAAAAACTTATCCGAAAAACTAGTGATTCGCCCTACTTCAGAAATTTTATTTTCGCAATTTTATTCTAAAACAATCACTTCTTATCGTGATTTACCTAAGTTATATAATCAATGGTGCAATGTGGTTCGCTGGGAAAAAACGACTAAACCTTTTTTAAGAGGTAAAGAGTTTTTGTGGCAAGAAGGACACACTGTGCATGCTACCGAACAAGAAGCGATGCAGCAAACTTTATCCATCCTTGATATTTATCAAAAGTTAGGCAAAAACCTTTTAGCCCTTCCTTTTGTATGTGGCAAAAAAACCGAAACAGAAAAATTTGCTGGAGCCCTCATCACTTATTCTATCGAAGCGTTAATGCATGACGGACAAGCTCTTCAAGCAGGAACTTCTCATTACTTAGGTACTAATTTTGCTAAATCGTTTCAAATCCAATTTCAAGATTGCGACCATCAAAAAAAATATGTTCATCAAACATCTTGGAGTGTTTCTACACGTTTAATTGGAGCTTTAATTATGGTTCACAGCGATGATGAAGGACTAGTTTTACCGCCTTATGTTTCTCCTATGCAAATTGTAATTATTCCTTTGCAACCTCAAGATGATGCAGTAAAACAAACATCCGAAAACCTCTTTTCCATCCTTCAAAAAAACTATCGCGTTCATCTCGATCTACAAGACAAAACTGCTGGTTGGAAATTTAGTCAATATGAACTTAAAGGTGTTCCTTTGCGTATAGAAATTGGCAAACGTGGTTTAGAAAATGATGAAGTTACTATTTTTCAAAGATATAACTTCGCCAAACAAAATATCAAAACCAAAGATTTGCCATCTCAAATCCCGCAATTATTTGAAACCATCCACAATAACATGTATCAAAAAGCACTGCAACATTTAGAACAAAATCGCAAACAAGCTACCACTTATGAAGAATTTAAAACTTATCTCAAACAAGGTGGTTATGTAGCAATGAGTATTTCAGGAACTGATGCCGAATTGCAAATTAAACAAGAAACAGGAGCTACTGCCAGAGTTATTTTAGAAACTAATTTAATTACTGCTAACTGCCCTGTTACTAACAAAAAAGCCCTTCAAACTGTCTTATTTGCTAGAGCTTATTGAAATTATTTTAAAAATGATTTGTTATAAAAGCCAACCAAAAAGTTTCAACACATTTAATACTAAATCATTTCTCCAAATATTTTCTTTCTTTTTATAAACATTTTATTTTTTACATTTTTACTCCCACAACCACTATTTTTTAATTATTCAAAACTTTTAGGCTTGACATTTCATACTAAAAAAGATATAATTAAGGAAGTGTATTAAATAGAAAAGAGGTTTTTTTATGAAACGAACATATCAACCTAGTAAAATCAAAAGAAAAAGAACTCATGGTTTTAGAGCCAGAATGGCAACTGTTGGAGGATGCAAAGTTCTTGCTAGAAGAAGAGCTAAAGGACGTTTGCAACTAACAGTTTGAAATCAAACTAACTTGATTTTGATTAATTCAAACCAAAAATAAACACCGCTTTTTCGGTGTTTATTTGATAAATTTTTTTTTATTGCTATTGTATCATTAATAATTGTGGAATTTATATTTTTTAAAATGGTTAATTGATGTTTTGAATATAAAAGTTAAGAATTTTAGGATTATTAAGAAGATGAAAAGAAAATATATTCTTAAAAAAGAAAGCGAAATCACCCCTGTTTTTAAATCTAAAAAAAGATACGGGAACTCCCTTTTTATTATTTATTACGTCAAACAAACTGCCTTTCCTCATTTTAAATTTGCTTTAAGTGTTGGTAAAAAATATGGTAAAGCTCACGAAAGAAATTTAATTAAACGTCGTTTAAGAGCAATTATTAGGAGTGTTTCTCCTTGCCTTAACCCCAAAATGTTTTTTGTTATTGTTATTAAAGCTCAAGCCAAAAGCCTAACTTTTCAACAATTAAAAACTTTCTTTTTGCAATTTGCTACTAAAACTCGCATATTACTTTCAAATAACTAAAATAAGGAGTTAATTAAAATGGATGTTAGAAATCATTCTTCAAAAAAAAAGTTTTTATTTTTAGCAATTTTTCTATTCGGGTTATTTTTTTGGCTCCTTACTCCTCCAAAGCGTGAAAAAATAGAAGTTTTTGACAAAGTTTTTGTTTTTAAAAGTAACGAAAAATATGAAGAATATTTTACAAATAAAGATCCTTCTAAATTAAATGAATGTGCTGATACTTTTGTGGTTTATGTTATCAATAACAAAAAGAAAGAAATTCAAATAGCTATGCAAGACGAATTTAAAGGTATGTTAAATAAAAAAAATCAAGCAAAATATTTTTTTGGTTTAATGAAAAAACCAGATCCTGAAGTAGAAGGTTTTTCTAATTTTGATCCTTCTAAATTAAATAACAAAGAATATTTTTTAACTTTTAAACCAGATGCTGATGTTTTTAAAAATAAAAACGATAAAGAAAAAACCGAATTCAAAAATAAATTAATGAAGGATTTTTTAACAGTTTCTGCAGGCACTAATGATGATTATATTCAAAACAATAAATATCAAAAAAAAGAATTAAAAGATGCATTAGAATTTAGAACATCTGAAAACAAAATCCCTCTTTCTTTAGAAAATATAAAATTAGATTTTGACAAAGATCATTATGCAGAAAATATCAAAAACACTTCCAATAATGATTCATCTAACATTGATATTAAATTTACAAACAACAATAACGACCATTCAATATCTAGAAAACTTTTTATAACTAATTCTTCAGTTCCAATTCAACTTCCTTCTAGACTGGAATGGAGCCTGTTTGGTTATTTTTGGAATGTTTTAATAATTTCAATTGGCTCTTTTTTATATTTTTTCTCAACTTTCTTAGTTTCTGGTGCTTCTGGTATGTTTTTTGGCAACTTAGGGTTAGGAATTGTTTTAGCTACTATTTTCATCCGTACTTTAACTTGGCCTATTTATACTAAAACAAGTACTTTGAGTATGAATATGAGTTTAATTCAGCCCGAAATTGAAAAAGTAAAGCAAAAATATGCTCTCAAAAAAGATCCTGCCTCAGCTCAAAAAATGCAGTTAGAAATTTTCAAAGTTTATCGCAAAAATAATTTTTCTTTTTGGGGCTTTTTATTGTCTTTCTTGCAACTTCCCTTATTTATTGCAATTAATCAAACCTTAAGTCGCTTTATTATTCCTGGAGGTATTTTTGCAACTGATAAATTAATTGAAAAGCCCTTTTTAGGATTCATTAATTTAAACCCTTCTAATCCCAATAACGCTTTTGTTATCTTTTTGCTTTCTTTTTTAGTGGGAGCAACGATGTTTATTTTGAATAAAATTAGTTTTAAAAAACCAGATTATTTAAAAAACCCTTCTTATCATTTGACTTCAGAACAAAAACAAAAAGCTAAACAATCAGAAAAAAGTATGACAATTATGAGTGTTGTTATGATTTTAATGATGGTATTTTTCTCGCGTTCTAACCCAATATTGTCTTTATATTGGATTGTTGGGAACACCTATACTATTTTCCAAACTTTGCTCACTAGAAAAAAGATGCAACAAAAATATTTTGCATTAAAACAAAACGCTTTATAAAAACTTTTTCCTTCATCAATACTTGCAACAATTCAAAAATCAAACTAAGTAAAAAACAAACAAAACTTTTATATTTTTTTCTGCAGTTCTTAATTTTCATCCTTATATAAAAACCTTTTATAAAGGGTTTGCAAAATAATTTTTAAAAAACATTTTTTGGAAAGCAACATATTTAGTTAGGATAATTTCTTCATAAATATATTTTTTATTTTGCAAAAAAAATATTTCAAACACCATTATCCAATTCCAAAATATCTTTTTCCAAACCCCAAATTCCTATCAAAAATAACAACCCAAATTAAAATTTAAAAAAAATCAAAAAAGCTTGCTTTTCATTTTTATATGTGCTATAATATCTAAGGTAAATAAATTTGAAATTGTTAAGCAATTTCGGAGGGATAGCGAAGTGGCTAAACGCAGCAGTCTGTAAAACTGTTCCGTAAGGTACGGTGGTTCGAATCCACCTCCCTTCACCATTAATTTTT